>JBEPWB010000007.1:0-36497 GCA_041642635.1 bacterium | reverse complement strand
AATTGTTGTATGAGGTTCTTTTTGCCTGTATCATATTCTAACATATTATTTTTAAATACTCTACTGTTTAATGCAAAATCTATATCTTGAAAATAATATTGCTCCAGCTCTACCAGGATGGCTTGCTGAAATTTTAAATAATCATAAAATAAAGATTTTCAGAATCAAAAATCTTTATTTTCAAAATTTGAGGAATCTAAAAAAATATCTTTAAAATTATCTCATAACTTCGTATCAGTAAGATTTTTTACTATTATTTCATTTTCTAATAATTCAATATTTTCATATCATTTATCAATAAAAGAATATTTTTCTCAATCATAAGAAAAAATTTCTCATAAAACTAAATTATTTTCAAGTTTATAATCATAATTTATAAACTCTAGATTTTGAGATAATAAAGGTAAAAATTCTTGTAAATCAAATCATTCAACAGAACTAAATTCAGAAGTTAACTCTCAAAAAAATGTACTTAATTCATCTGGAACTAGACTAAATCAAACCAAATCAATTAACTCTAACCTTTTTCAGTTCTCAAAATTTATTTTTACACTAAGCATATTTTTATCCAGAAAAACTTTATTGTAATCTGTATAATTTTTAGAAAATTCTAATCAAGTTATTTTTGATACAAAATCTCCTAAATCACTTATTCAATAAAAACTTAATTTATTTTTTCATTCTCAAAGAGTAAAACCATAAATTTTTCAATTATTAAAATTATTGTAGTCTAATATTATTTCTCTATCACTAAAAAAATCAGTATTTTCATCAAATTCTCAAGGAAAATTTTCTCAATAATAACCTCTAGTATCAGAATAATTTTTAATAACAATATTATTATCCTCAATTAAATCTTGATTATCTTTGAATAAAAAATTATATTCAGTTTCTGAATTGGATGAAGCATTATTAACCAAAAAAGGTGAATAAAAACCAAAAAACATACAAAAAATTAAAATTTTTGATATATTTTTTTTGCATAAAAAAATCTCCATAACATAAATTTAATAAATAAATAGTTAGGAGAGTCGCTAATAATATAATAATATTAAAAAAATAATCAAATAAAAAAACAAGAATTTTATTCTTGTTTTTACTTGATTAAACGATTGATACGTAAGTATCTTTATAAACTCTACCGTCAAATCTTCTTTTTTTCTTTTCAAAAAAAGTTACAGTTCATTCAGTAGTAGCGAATAATGTAAAATCTTTACCTTGTGAAACTCATTCAGCTGGCCAGTATTTGTTACCTTTTTGTTTTAGGATAATATTACCTGAAACAGCTTTTTGTCCACCAAATAGTTTTACCCCCAATCTCTTGGCGTTACTATCTCTACCATTACTCGTAGATCATTGTGCTTTCTTGTGAGCCATTTTGTATAAAATTATAAATTAAATAGTATTAATTAGAAAGATAAAAATAAAAATTCTTATCTGTTAGCAAATCTAGCAAATGCTTTATTAGCTTCAGCCATTTTATAAACTTCTAATTTTTTCTTGTAAGCAGTACCAGTTTCGTTAGCTGCTTCAATTAATTCGTTAGCTAAAAATTTTGCAAAAGCAGTACCTTTTTTACTTCTAGCTGAATCTATAATCCATTTTGATGCTAAAAATAATTGTCTTTTTGGTTTTACTTCTTGTGGTACTTGGTATATTGAACCTCATACTCTTTTTGGTCTAACTTCTATTTTTGGAATAATATTTTCGATTGCTTTATCAAAAACAGCTTTTGGATTTTTTTGTCCTTTTGCTTTTATTTCTTCAAAAGTATCATTCATAATTTTAACAGCAACACTTTTTTTTCAATCTAGCATTACATAATTAGTAAATTTATCTAGCATTGGGATTTTTTCGTTTGGTCTCATTATTTTAATTTAACAATTATAAAATATTTTTAAAAAAGATGGTTTTTCAGCAATTGTTAAACTTACTCCATCTTAATTAAATATTAAAAAGTATTAAGCTTTAGGTTTTTTAGTACCGTAAAGAGATCTACCTTGTTTTCTGTTTTGAACACCTTCACAGTCTAGTAATCATCTAACAACGTGGTATCTTACTCATGGTAAGTCTTTTACTCTACCACCTCTAATAGCAACTACAGAGTGTTCTTGTAAGTTATGACCTTCACCACCAATATAAGCGTTAACTTCATAACCATTTGTTAATCTAACTCTTGCAACTTTTCTCAAGGCAGAGTTAGGTTTTTTAGGAGTCATAGTTGTAACTTTAGTACAAACTCCTCTTTTCATTGGACATCATCCATCTAACTCAACTGTAGTTTTTCTAAGTGAATTTCTCATTACTTGTAAAGCAGGAGATTTACTTTTAACTGCAGGAGTTTTTCTTCTTTTTTTAATTAATTGATTTATAGTAGGCATTTCTACAAATATTTATAAATTAAATATAACCTCTTTAGGTCATTATCCATTTCAAATGGATAATAATATTTTGTAGTATTATCTGTTCAAAACAGATAATGACAGAATAAAAAGAATTATCTTTTTGACCATTGTGTAGATTTTCTGGCTTTGTGTTTCCCTGGTTTTTTTCTTTCAACTTTTCTAGAATCTCTAGTTAAGTAACCAGCAGCTTTTAACACTTTTCTAAAACCTTCATCTAATTCAGCCAAATTTCTAGACAATCAATGTCTAATAGCTTCAGCTTGTGATGAAATACCAGAACCAGAAATAGCAACTTCAAAGTAATAATTATCTTTTACTTTACAAGTTTTCAATGGAGAATAAACAACATCAAATAAGTCACTTCTGCTTATATATTCAGATGCTGCTTTCCCATTTATAGTATCCTTACCTTTTCCCTCAAATAATTTAACTTGAGCAGAAGCAGTTTTTCTTTTTCAAATATTATAAGTATATTTATTTGCCATAAATAATTGTTATTATTTTATAAGTTCAGGTTTTTGAGCAACAAAAGTATGTTCATCTCAAGTAAATAATTTTAATCTTGATAACATTCATGCTCTTAATTTATTTTTTGGTAGCATACCAGAAACAGCAAATTCTAATGCTTTAATTGGTTTTTTATCCAATAAATCTTCTAATGATATTTCTTTAAGACCACCTAAATAACCAGTATGTCTGTAATACATTTTATCTGTTAATTTTTTTCAAGTAACATTAAATTTATCACAGTTAGTCACTATAACGTAGTCTCCATTATCCAAGTGTGGAGCAAAAGACGCTTTATTTTTACCTTTAAGTATAACAGCAATTTGAGTTGCTAATCTACCTAAAGTTTCACCTTTAGCATCAATTACATACCAGTTTCTTTGATCACCTTTTAATTGTGTTGGAGTAATTGTTTTCATGTATAATTAACTTAAATAAATATTAAACTAATTCTAATTTAACTATTTTCGCATTATCACCATCCCTGAATTTAATTGGTGTAGCTCTAGTAAAACCAGATGTTTTGTTCCCTTTGTATTTTGGAGCAACATTTTTGAATAATTCTAATGATGCTTCTTTAGTATAAAGATATTTCATTGCATATCTTATAGCATTCATTTCATCTTTTGTATTTGCATTATTGATTAGTTTATCAATCATTGGAACTATTAATTTTACTTTTTTATCAGTAGTTTCAATAGATTTATGCAAGAAAAAAGATGTCAATAAATTTCTTTGCATAGCATCTCTATGCGAAAAACTTTTATTGCTGAATTTTAAATTTTTTCTAACTCTATGTCTCATTGTTTTTTTAATTATTAATAATTAGATATTTTAGTCATCACCTAATAATTTTAGACCTCTCTCAGCAAGAGAATCTCTAATCTCAGTCATTGCTTTCTTACCGAATCATTTTATTGAAGAAAGTTTTGTTTCAGTACATTTTGTTAATTTTTCAATTGAAAGAATATCTCAATTGATTAAAGCATTTAATGTTCTAGGAGATAATCACATAACTTCAATTGGAGTGTATGTTTCTTTATCAAGTTCAACTTGAACTTCTTCTTTTTCTCTAGAAATCAAATCTTTTACATCATATATAAAATTTCCTTCTACTTGTAAAGCATCTTCATTAAAAATAGAAAAGTAAGAGTTTAACATATTTCAAGAAAATTTTAATCAATCCGAAGGACTAATAGATCAATCAGTAGTTATTGTGATTTCTAGAGAATCTAAATCAATAATTTCTCAGAATCTAGCTTTTTCAATAGTATATTTTACATTTAATACTGGAGAAAAGTTAGTATCAACCAATAAAACTTCAACATCTTCTTCTTTTTCTTTTAAATCTTCTTGAGTTAGATAACCAACTCATTTTTCAACCCTAATATCAATATCCAATTCAAGTCCATCTTGATCAATTTCAGTAATGTAGTGATCTTTATTAAGAACTTCTACTCAGTTAACTGTGCTTATATCTCAAGCAACAACTTTTCAAGATTTAGTTTTGTGTAATTTTAACCATTCAACTCATACATCTGATTTTGAGAATACTAATCATTTTATGTTCAATATTATATCTAAAACAGAATCTTTTACTCAAGGTAAAGTAGAGTATTCATGACTAACTCATTTAACTTTTATTCAAGTAACTTTTGTTCCAGGAATTGAAGACAAAAGTATTCTTCTTAATGAATTACCTAAAGTTACTCAATAACCTTTTGGTAAAGGTCATACAGAAAATGAAGAAGAATTTTCACCATTATCTTTTTGAATAATTTTAGGAACCCCTATTGTATTATGAATGATGTGCATATTTTAAATTGATTACAAAAATAACATAAATTAACTATTATTTTGAGTAAAATTCTACTATTTTTTGGATATCAATTATTTGTTCGAAATCATCTTTAGTAGGAAGCGCTTTAATTGTAATAGTCAATTTTTTAGAATCAACATCTATCCATTTACATGCAGAAACTTTTCATTTATTTGCTTTAGAAAATTCTTCTAATTCTTCTAATAAACTTTTATAAAGTGGAGATTCTTTTAATTTATCTCTTAATGCGATAACATCTCATACTTTTAAAGATATTGAAGGAACATCAATTTTTACACCATTTAACGTAAAGTGAGCGTGACTTACAAATTGTCTAGATTGTATTCTAGTTCTTGCGAAGTTTGCTCTATAAACTACGTTATCAATTCTTAATTCTAATAATTGTAACATTTTTTCTCATGTAGTACCGTCATTAGAATTTTGAGCTTTTTTAAAATAAGACAAAAATTGTTTTTCAGATAAACCAAACATTCTTTTTGCTAATTGTTTTTTTCTTAGTTGTGTACCAAACTCACTTGTTTTTCTACTTCTAAGAGGAGCTCTATTAGATTTAGTTAAATCATATTTTTCAGTACCAAATAGATTTACACCTTCTCTTCTACAAAGCTTTTTCTTTGGTCAAGTATACCTCATAATTAAATTTAAAATTTAAAATTTAAAAAAATTTTTTATAAAATGTAAAAAATTATAGTTTTCTTACTTTTTTCTTTCTACATCCATTGTGCGGAATAGGAGTAATATCAAATATAGCTGTTAAATCAATACCAGCTGATATTAAACCTCTAATAGCTTGTTCTCTACCAATTCCGATTCATTTTACGAAAACTTCAACACTTTCTAAAGAATGAAAAGTTTTAGCTTTTGAAGCTGCTTCTTCAGCAACAACTTGTGCAGCATAAGGAGTAGATTCTCTAGCACCCTTAAAACCTGCAGCTCAACCAGAAGACCAAGTTAATACGTTACCTTTTTCATCAGTAATACTAACAATAGTATTATTAAATGTAGCGTTTATATGAGCTTGACCATGTGGTATAATTTGTCTAGTTTTTTTACTTTTTTTTGTAATAGTTTTAGCCATATATATAAAATAAGTTTTAAATGTTATACTAAATTAGAATTTTATTTCTTTTTACCAGCAATAGCTGTAGATTTACCTTTTCTAGTTCTAGCATTAGTTTTAGTATTTTGACCTCTAACTGGAAGTCTTTTCCTATGTCTTTGACCTCTATAACAATTAATTTCTTGTAATCTTTTAATATTACCTGAAATCAATCTTCTAAGATCTCATTCAACAACATGATTTTCTTTTATTTCTTCTCTGATTTTATCCAAATCTTCTTCAGAAATAGTTTCAATTTTTGTTGTTTTGTCAATTCCAACTTTCGTAAGAATTTCAACAGCAGCAGTTCTACCTATACCATAGATATAAGTCAATGCTATCTCAACATGTTTACCTTTTGGTAAATTAATTCAAGCAATTCTTGCCATAATCTTGTTATATAATTAAATATAAAATAATTTATTGTAACAATTCAAAAAGAATTATCCTTGTCTTTGTTTATGTTTTGGATCAACACTACAAATAACTCTAACGATTCCTTTTCTTTTTACGACCTTACATTTGTCGCATATTGGTTTTGCAGATGCTCTTACTTTCATATAGATATATAAGTAATTAATAAACATTAAGTGGTTTTTTAATAAAAAAACCTATAAAAACTATTTTTGTCTAAAAATTATTCTTCATTTAGTCAAATCATAAGGAGATAATTCAACTAAAACCTTATCTCACTCGATAAGTTTAATAAAATTATTTCTCATTTTTCAACTAAGATAACCTTGAATAATTCCTCATCAAAACTCTTCTGGTAATTGAATATCAAATACCAGACCAGGTAGGGCTTTTGTAATAATACCCTCTACCTCAATTTTATCTTGTTTGTTTGACATAAATAAGTCAATAAAAATACAAAAATGTGCACGCATTCTATACAAAAAAAAGCTAAATGCAAATCTTTTTTTTATTTTTGCATTTAGACTAGTTTTATTGACTATTGAAGCATTTGTTTTTTAATTATTTTCCTCAATTGATTTATTATAAAAAATTCTTTCATTAATAATATCTTGAATTTTTTTAAGTAAATCTGGATTTTTTTTAGAAAGCTCATTTATAGAAAAAGACAATATAGTTATAAGCTCACTATCTTCAACTGCAGTTGCAGTTGCCATTCTTTTTCAATCTCATCAAAATAGCGCCATTTCTCAAATTATCTCTTCAGCTTTTACATTTCATAATTTTGTATCTTTTCCTTTAATATTTTTAGTTATTAAAAATTCTCAAGAAAACAAAAGATACATTGCAATCGCTTCATCTCATTCATTAAAAAGCGTTTCTCATTTCGAAACTGTTTTATTTTGACAAAACAAACTTAGAGCATCTAATTCAGAATCACTAAGTGAAGAAAGTAACTCCATTTTCTTCAATAAATCTTTCATAAAAAAATTATTATAAATTATTTCTGATATTCAGTTTTATAAACTTCTAATTGATCTCATACTTCAACTTTTGTGTTAGTTGTTAGTTTTATTCAACAATCAAGAGGTCCCTCAACTTCTTTAACTTCTAGAGTTCATTGTTTTAATGAATCAATAACTCAATTACCTACAAATTTCTTTTTTCTAAAAATTCTAACCTTAGCTTTATTTTCTACTTTTTCTTCAGGTCAAACGTGTAAACCTAGAATCATAAATTTCTTTTCAGTAAAAAATATTCCTCAGACTTTCATTTTACCAAGAACAACTTCTACTTCTTTTGGATCAAGCATTCAAGTTACAATTTTTTCAATTTTTTCAGTAATATGATAAATAATATCACTTGAAATAAATTCTACTCATGAAGACTCTAAGCTCGATTTTGCAGTTGGTAAAACTCAAACATTAAATCAAACAAGAATAGCGTCACTTCATTGCCCCATAAGAGCATCTCATTCAGTAATTGAACCTACTCATGAATGAATAATTGTTACAGTAGTTTCTTCCGTTGATAATTTTACTAGTGAAGCTTTTATTGCTTCTAATGAACCATTAGTATCAGCTTTTAATATAATTTTTAATTGTTTTAAGTTTCAAGCTCTAATTTTTGACATAAGTAAATCTAAACTAGAACCAGATTCTTTATTTTGTTTATTTAACAATTCTCTGTATTCAATAGATTTATTTTTTGCGATTTCTCATGAGTTTACAACCTGTAAAATATCTCAACCATCTACAACTCTATCCAAACCAACAATTAAAACAGGTTCTCACGGTTTAGCAAATTTTACTTTTTGGTTAATATAATTTTTTAGAATTTTTACTTTTCAGTAAGAATCCTGACAAACAATATTATCTCATGAATTAATAGTTCAAGTATTAATTAAAACAGTTGCAACTGGTCATAGATTAGGATCTAAATGAGATTCTAAAATAGTAGCTACTCAGTTTCTATCAGGATTTGCTTTTAATTCTTTCATTTCAGCAACTAACAAAATCATTTCTAATAACTCATCAACTCAAAATCAACTATGAGCAGAAACAGGAATCATAGGAATATCACCACCCCAATCTTCTGCCATTAATCAATTTTCAGCTAATTGTCATTTTACATGATCAGGATTAGCACCAACTTTATCCATTTTATTTATAGCAACGATAACAGGAATTCAAGCTTCTTTTGCATGACTAATAGATTCTATAGTTTGAGGTTTTACTCATTCATCAGCAGCAACAACTAGTATTGCAATATCAGTAGACTTTGCTCATCTAGCTCTCATAACTGTAAAGGCTTCATGTCATGGAGTATCAAGAAATGTAATATTTCATTGATCTAACTCAACTTGATAAGCTCAAATACTTTGAGTAATTCACCCAGCTTCACCAGATGCAATTTTTGCTTTTCTAATGTAATCTAAAAGAGAAGTTTTTCAGTGATCAACGTGTCCCATTATAGAAACAACTGGAGCTCTTGGAGAAAGTTTTGAAGCATCATCTTCAGCTAAAAAGCTAGAAATATTTCAAACCAAAATATCTTCAACAGAAACTCACTCATTATCTCATCTTTCTACCTTTATATCAAAAGATTCTCAAATAATAGCAGCAGTATCAAAATCTATTTTTGAATTAATTGTTACCATTAATCAGTTTTTCATGAATTCTGCTATCAACTTTGGAAGAACAACTCAAAACTTTTCTGACAATTCTTTTAGAGATAAAAATTCTGGTATAGTTACAGTAGCTCATCTTTTTTCAACCAAATTTTGGTTTATAGATTCAACATTTTTTTCTTCCTTTTTATTTTTTTGTAGCTTGTTTGATCTAGTAAAAACTGGATTCTCATCATTTCATAATCTAACTTTTCATCTAGTTTTTTTATTGAATTTAGATTTTGGTCATTTTTTAGCAGATTCTTCTTCAAACTTTGTTTTAAATCAACCTTTTGGTTTATTTTTTGTAAATACTTTTCCTGTATCTTTATTAAGATTTACAGAAGGAACCTCGTTTCTAAAATCATTACCATTATTTTTATTAAAAGAATTTCTCGTTTTAACTTTTGGTTCTTGATCTTCTTTTTTTACAACTGTAATATTTCTTTTTTCAGGTTTTTTAATTACTTCAATTTTTTGAACAATTCTAGGTTTTTTTTGTTTTTGATCTTCTGAAGCAGTTTCTCCATCAGCAACTTTTTTAACTCTAGTATTTTTCAATGGTTTTTTTTCTGATTTTTTTTCACCTGAAATACCCGTTGCATCTTTTGCAGCAGGTTTTTTAACCACAATCTTCTTTTTAGGAATAATTTTTGGTTTTTTTGAGTTTTCTTCGCTTGATTTTTCTCAATCATTTGAAGAATTAATTTGTGAATAGTAGTCGTCTATAATTTTTTTATCTGGCATTTAGTTTTATTGAATAATTAAATCAAAATATTTTGCAGTAAGATAAGCATTTTTTAAGAAATGTCAAAAAATTATAAAAACTTGCAACCAAGCCTTTTTTTGTTAATCTTATCAAAATTTAAAATTAATTTTTATTATATGTTAGAAAAAATTGATAACTTGTCTAATATTTTTTTTAAAAATTTGTGAATTAATATTGAACAATTAGAGATTGTAGAGGAAAAAGAAAATATTTTTTATATAAAAATAAAAACTCCTGATTCTTGAATATTAATCTGACAAAACTGAAAAAACTTGATTAGTATTTCAAATTTATTAAAATTAATGATAAATAAAAATACTGTACAAAAAGTAAAAATTTATTTTGAAGTCAATGATTATTTAGAGTCAAAAGATGAAAGACTAAAAAGTTTGATTCTAGAAAAAATAAAATACGTAGAAAAAACTTGATCTGATTTAAAACTTTGATTTTATTCTCCTTATCAAAGAAAAAAAATTCACGATATAGTTTCAGAATATGAAAATAATGAAATTTATACAAAGAGTCTTTGAGAATGAGAAGAAAGAAGAATTTATATTTGCAGAAAAAATCCAAAAATGACTATTGATATTGATGGATATGATATTTAATTAAATAAGTAAAATATGAAGAAAATACTAATAATTATTTTTTTAATAATTGCATTTTTTAGTTTTTGGAAAATAAACGAACAAAATTATGCTAAATACAGAGAAATAAAAAAAGAAACTGTAGATCATCCAGAAAATTTACCAAAAGAAGAAATAGCAAAAATTACTTCTTTTTGATATACAAATATAAAGGCTGATTATTATTGGCTAAACACAATACAATATATTTGAGGTAATGCTTTCTATAGCGAATATAAAAAGTATTTATATGAAATAACAGATTTAGTTACAAGTTTAAATCCTTTTTTTGAATATCCTTATGTGATTTCACAATTACTACTTCCTGAATATAATCCAAGATATGAGAATTTAAATGAAGATGAGCAAAACAGGAATATTGATCAAGCTATTGCATTATGATTAAAATGAGTTGAAAATTTTTGTGATGATGAAAAAATTAAAAAAATAGAAAACACTGAAACCCTAGAAGAAATTTGGAATAATCCAAAGTTACAAGACGTATGTAATTGATATAAAATCCCGTATTATTTAGCTTACAATTATTATCATCATTTAAATGATGCAAAAAAATCCGCTAAATATTATAAAATAGCTGCAAATTCAAAAGAATCTTTAGAGTGAGCAAAAACAATGGCTGCTATAATGCAATGAAAATGAGGACAAAGGCAAAAATCTTATTTTATGTTTATAAATCTCGCTCAATCCTCAAATCCAGAAAATGAAGAAATATGTAAATTTTTATCAGATGAAATGTATAATTTGTGAATTTGAATTTTTATAAATAATGAGGTAGAATTAAATTCTCAAATAATTAAAGCTGTTGAAAATTTAACGCAAGAATGAATATGAGAATTTAAAGATTTGGAATGAATAAATAAAAATGAATGTTACAAAAATATTTATAAAGCAAGTCGTGAATTAAACTTAAAATACATTGAAGACGCAAACGAAAAATATTTTAATGATAATTGAAGAAACGCTCAAAATCAACAAGAATTATTTAATTCTTGATATATCGATTATATAGCAAAAGATTATCAACAATATGAAGATTATTGAATAGAATATTTTTACAACGAAAAATTATGAGCGTTTGATTATGAAATAAAATCAAAAAATTAAAACAAAAATTGATATTTTTTATATTTCAAATATAATATGCGCCGTTTAAAAAATTTATTTACTTATAAAAAATTAAGCATATGAATATAACTAGAAAAGACCTAGAAAATTCTATTGTAGAATTAGTTATTGAAGAATCGGTTGAAAATATAGCAAAAGCTAGAAAAGAAGCTGTAAAACATTTACAAGAAACTGCTGACATAAAAGGGTTCAGAAAATGAGCAAAAATTCCTGAAGATGTAATTTTGAGACAATTTTGAGAAGATTACATAAATAAAATGGCTGTTGATTATTCAATAGATAAAATGTACAAAGATTCTATAAGAAAAGAAAAACTTGTACCAGTAGCTCAATGAGTAATAAAAGAAATAATTTCTCAATCACCTCTAAAAATTAGAGTTGAAATAGAAGTTTTACCAACTGTTGAAATAGATAAAAAATATAAAGATATTTCTTTAGAAAAAAAAGATATTGAAGTTACTGATAAAGAAGTAAATCAAGCGATTGAAGATATCAAAAACAAATTTACAAAATTTGAAGAAGTTACTGACAAAAGATCAAAATTAAAAATGTGAGATAGAGCAACTATCGATACAGAAGGTTATGAAAACGGTGAATTATTAGATAATACTTCTATGCAAGAATATCCTTTAGTTTTGGGATCAAACATTTTAGTTCCTGGTTTTGAAGAACAAATTGTTTGAGCTAAATTAGGTGATGAACTAGAAGTTGATGTTGATTTTCCAGCTGATTATCACAACGCAGATTTTGCAAACAAAAAAACAAAATTTAAAGTTGTAATAAAAAAATTCGAAAAAGCTGTTCAACCTGAATTAACTCCAGAATTTATAGAACAATTAAGAGGAAAAAAATTAGATTTAGCTTGATTTAAAGATTTATTAAAAGAAGAGATCAGAGATACAAAAGAATCTAACGCTAGAATGGAAGAAGAATCTGAATTAATTGATGAATTATTAAAAGTAACTAAATTAGAAGTTGGTGAAAATTTATTAAAAAATCAAATAGAAAAAGTTTTTTCTGAAATAAAAGAAAATATGTCTGCACAAAACGTTAAAGTTTCTGATTATTTAGAAAGCTTAAATATGTCAGAAGAAGAATACAAAGAAAAACACGTTAGAGAAACTGCTCTAAAAAGACTAAAAGGTGAATTAATACTTCACAAATTAGGTGAAATGGAAAAAATCGAAGTTACTGATGAAGAAATGAATTCAGAAATCGAAAAAATAATGTCTAGATTTGGTAGTGAAGAAGTTCTAGAAAGATTAAAAGAACTTTATGTTCCTGGAACTAAATACTATGAAGAATTAAAACAAAGAATGGTATATAGAAAATTAATTGAATCATTTTTCAATAAAAAATAAACAAAAAAAGAACTTTTATAAAAGTTCTTTTTTTGTGTTTAAATCATCAAGATTAATTATTTCTGGTTTTATTTCAGGATTTTTTTCATTTTCAACAAAAAAACTATATTTATAAATAAGCTTTGAATTATTTGCTCTTTTTTTAAATTTTTTGGAATTTTTATTTTTTGGAATTCTCAAAGATTCTTCATCGTTATTAATCGTCTTTTCTCAATATTTTTTTTCTAGTGTTTTTTTTCTTTCTTCCACTATTTCATTAATTATATCAAGATTATACTCTATTTCTTGGTAATATTTTTCAAATAAAGTTTTTCTTGGTCTTATTAATAAGTATATAAAAACTCAAAGTGGCGTCAAAAAAAGTATTATTAAAACACAAAATAATTGCAAAAATAAATTTTTTGTTCTTATTGAAATATCTTTCATTACCCAAAAAAGCAACGAAATCCATATAACAAAAAAATACACCACGAAAAATTTAAACGCAAATTCAAAAGTTACAGTTTCCCAAATAACATCCATGTATTTATCAATTTCTTGCATAAAAATCTATCTTAAATTACTATTTTTCCATTCCAGTATTTTTTTATGGTTTCAGGAGATTAAAACATCTGGAACTTTTTTTCAGGAGAACTCTTGAGGTTTAGTATATACAGGATATTCTTTTTGTCTATTTAATTTTTTTGAAAAGCTTTCCTCTTCAAGTGACAATATATTTCACAAAACATCGGGAATATTTCTAACTAAAGAATCAACAAAAACCATAGCTCCCAATTCTCATGAAGTCAAAATATATTCTCAGATACTAATTTCATAATCAACATACAAATCAATTATTCTTTGATCAATTCACTCATAATGCCCACAAATTATCAAAAACTCATCTCATAAATCCAAGTAATATTTTTCTAATTTTTCTTGATTTAATAATTCTCAAGAAGGTGTCATAAAAATTACTGGAATTTTTTTTCAAACTTTTTCAAAAACAAATTCTATAGATTTAGCTAATGGTTCTGGTCTAATAACTTGACCATGCATTCAATAAGCTCTGCTATCTACTCTTTTGTTATTATCATCAGAAAAATCATTTAGCTTATAAATTTTTATTTCTAATAATTTTTTTTGAGTTGCATTTTTAATTATAGAACTAGAAAAATATGACTCAAAACTTTCTGGGAAAATAGATATTATATGAATTTTCATTATTTAATTTTTATTTTATCAGATATAATTTTTTTTAGAGATTTCAAAGTTTCTTCTGGTTTTCAGCTTCAATCAATAACAAAATCAGCTAAATGTTTTAGTTTTTTTTCTTTTGTTGCAGAATTAATTCTATTTTCAAAATCTGTTCAAGTAACATCATCTCATCTACTTATCATTCTTGACTTTATAGTTTCAAGAGGAATATCAATAAAAATATAAGTAAAATCTTGCCTAATGTCTTGTCTTTCTTCCAAAACTTTTGGCAAAATTAAAATATCCATTTCTTTTATAATTATTTTTCATTTATTTATTCAATTATCAATAACATCTTTTATTCTAGTTCAATAATATGCTTGGTTATGAATAAAATTATATTCCAAAAATTCTCAATCTTCAATAGCTTTTTTGAACTCTTGTACACTTAACTTGTTGTAATCTACTCAAATAACTTCTCAAGCTCTTGGTTCTCTAGTTTTGCAAGATAGTGCTAATTCTATGTTATTATTTTTTTCTTCTATTAGGGATTTTATAACTGTTCATTTTCAAGCTCAAGCTACTCAAGAAATAAAAAATATATGACCTTTTTTCATTATTTTTTGTTAATAAATAATTTTTTATTAATTTACCAAAAAAAACAAAAAATGCAATTTATATTTACTTTTAGCCAAAAATAATATATAATAAATATAAATAAAAAATAATTTTTCAAAAATGAAAGAATTAATAAAAAATTATTCTAGTACGATGTTATTTATTGTTTTGTGATATTTATTTTATGTAAATAATAGTTACTATAATGATTTTTTGATAAGGGATATTGATTTTTTATCAAATACAATAAATACTCTAGATATTTTTCATATAATAATATTATTTTATGCAATTTTTTTAATACCATTTTATTTATTAGAAAAAAATCAATCAAAAGCAAGAATAGTTTTATGATTAATTAAAGATAAAATAAAAAAACCTAATAAAAATATATCAAAAGAGCAAAAAAACAGTATTCTAGCTTGGATTGTAAAATTATTCTTTTTGCCATTAATGATTAACTGGCTGGCTTGAAATCTATGATTTATAAGCAATAAAATATTTTACTTAATGGGAGACTTTTGATTAATAAGTGAAAATTTTTTATATTTTTTTAATACTTATTTATTTGCAATAATACTTACAAGTATTTTTATAATAGATTTACTTTTTTTCACTATTTGATATATGTTTGAAAGTAAATTTTTATGAAACAAAATAAAAAGTGTCGAGCCAACTATTATCTGATGGGTAGTGACACTTATATGTTATCCACCATTTAATCTAAGCGTAGAGAGGCTTTTTTGATGGTTTAGTAGTGACTATCCTAGTTTTGAAAATTTTTACGTTCACATAGGTTTAAATATATTTCTTCTTATGTCTTTTGCATTATATACTCGGGCATCAGTTGCTCTATGATTCAAAGCTAGTAATCTAACAAATAGATGAATAATCTCGAGGTGACCTTACAAATTTATTAGGCATCCAGCTTATGCAGCAAAAAATTTATCACGGTTAATTTGAGCATTACCTCTAATAATTTTAAATATTAAAAATATTGAAATAGTAACATTATTTTTAATAATAATATCAATCTCAGTTTGGTTTTATATCTATTACCTAAGAGCAATAACTGAAGAAAAACACTTAGAACAAGACCCCGATTATCTAGAGTATCAAAAAAAGGTGAAGTATAAATTTATTCCGAAAGTTTATTAAAAAAACTTAGAAAAAATATTTTTTTCTAAGTTTTTTTATTTTAATTCGAAACTTTTTTTGTTTCTAAATATTCAGCAATAAATGTTGAAGTAAGTGGAGCTGGTTTTCTGAAAACAGAAGAACCAAAACTAACTATTGTACCAACATCTAGTTGTCATGAAGAATTATATTTTATATAAGTTCTGTCTTTAACTAAGCTTTGAATATTTCAATATAGAGATCAATAAACTGATAAAACTCTTGATGTTTTAGTTCAGTCAGATTTTATTTCTCAACCTATACTTCATTTTGGTATAGATATATAAGTTCAATCTATTCTTCAAACATTTTCATTTATAATAATATCACCTCATCTAACAACAAATGCAATATTACTATTATAATCAATATTTGAATTAATTATCAAATCTCATCACTCAATTATATAAGTTCTAACTCAAGATAGTCAATTTAAAGTATTTGAATTTATTGTAAAATTTTTATCTTTTAATATAAAAGCATTTTTTATACCGTTATAATTAACAAAATCATCTATATTAGTAGAATCACCTACCATATTTCAAGAAGAAGCAGTCTTAATTCAATTAGAATCTGAATATCTATCTCATTCTTCTTTTATTTTATCTACTGAATTGATATCAAAAATCAAATCAGAATAACTAGAGATATTTCATTTAGTAACTCATAAACCTGAAAAATTTTTATTTTTACCTGAAGTAGAAGTATTATTTGTAACATCAGAAACATCAGAAATATTATCTGTATTATTCAAATAACTAGATCAACCTCATGTAGTAGCTATACTAGGTTTTGAAACTCTTACATTCATTGTAGAAGCAAAATATGCATCAGAATATATTCTTCAATCTTGTTTTAATGTTGTAATTAATTTGTTATCTCAATAAGTTCATGAACTCAAAGCATCTGTGTTTCAAATAAATTGTGGATAATTTGAAAAACTAAATGTTCATCCTGACTTTAATACTCAACTAATAATTTGACAAGTAGTATTTCAACTTAATGAGATTCAAGACTTTCTAACAACACATAATTCATCAAAATAATAATCATATGAAGAGTTATTTTTGATATATGGTTTTTGCAGAGAATAAGCTGAATATGGATTCATAGAATCTCAAATTGTAACACTATCTGTTGGTCAAAAGCTTATATCTCAAGAACCAGGAAAAGAAAGATCTCATTTTATTTTACAAGCATTATCTCAATCAGGAGTACCACACCAAGATGGCCAATTAGACCATGGAGATGATCCTCAAAAATCACATTCTTCTAATTCAAACTGAGCATTTGGCCTTTGAACCTTACCATCTCAACAATAGTTTGTTAATCCTCAAGATGAGCTTCATCAACTAGAAGAACCTCCTCATGAACTTGACGAACCTCCTCATGAACTAGAACTTCATCATGAACTTGAAGAAGAACTACTAGATGAAGAAGAACTTGAACTAGAAGACGATGAACTTGAACTAGATGAAGATGAAGAACTTGAAGAAGAACTAGAACTACTTGAAGAGCTTGAACTTGAAGAACTACTACTTGTATCATTTTCAGGTTTACATTGAGTATTACATCCATCTGATCCCCATCATTCTTTTGATGGATCATTTGGGTCACATATTTCTCAATGATTCTTATCTAATTCTCAATCACCACACCAAGAAACATATAAATTATGACATTCTCTTTCTGTATAGATAGAATCTGAATCTACATTAAAATTTGATATTTTTTTACTATCATTTGACCAAGAATTTCAGTAATAAGTAGAATATCCAAATGTAGAAGTATTATTTCATTGTATTTTTGGTGCAATTGATATATTATAAACAATTTGTGCAGCTAAATCATCTCTAGAAGATGGGTGTGAAACAAAATCAGTACCTCCTAAGTTAAAAACAGGAACAACAGATGATTCATTAGATGGTAAAATTCTAGATGTAAATTGAAAACCTCAATTTATTTTAATATTATTATCTGGATTATAAACTCATATATTACTACTAGAAAATCAAATAAACCAATCCAAATTGTTTGAATTAGTACTATGTCATAATAAATCAAATAAGTAAGTTTTTTCACCTAAATAATATCTAGAATTCACTGTAACACTACAATTATTTTCTTTGTAAGATAACTCTTCAACATTCACATTTCAATAATCTGAATATGAGTAATTTAGAAAAGAAAACAATAGAATTACATAAAGTATAATTTTTTTCATATATTATTATAATTAATTAAAAATCATTAACATTCATATTTTCTTTCATTTCATTTGAGTTTTCCAATACTCAATTTCTTATATTTAATATTTCTCTATCACTTAATTTTATAGATTTATCGATAGTTTCATTATTTGATAAATCTTTTTCTTTATTAAAATAAAAAAAAGATCACAAAACTAAAAATAGTATTAAAAATATTACTAATGAGACATTTTTATAATTAAACATAATTTTATTATAATTAGTATATACAAATTGTCAATTTTAAAAATTTAAATAATAATTTTTAAAATTATTAAAATATGAATTATCATTATATTTATATTTCTTTTTTTCTTTTTCTAACCAAATCCAAAAATCAATATTTTCCAGTACTTCTTTATGAATCTTATAAAAAATATCTCCATAATAATTTAATAGTTCATTTAATATCTTTCACAATTTTTTTGAATCTTGAAAACATGTATAAGCAAAAACAATTTTATTATTTAAAACATTTTCGGATAAAATTTTAGTATTAGTAAAACTATCCTTAAAATAATGTGCTACAAATATTTTATTGGAAAAATATAACTTGTATCAATAAAGATATAATCTCATTGAAAACTCTAAATCTTCAGCTCACCATTTAATAAAAAATTTATTAAATCATCATAATTCATTAAAAATTTTTCTCTTAATAACCATAGCTCATCAAGCTATATTTGGAACATCTATAATATCATCACTTTCATTTTTTAATAATGGACTATCCCAAGTACTATTTAATAAATAATCCTTTATTTTATAAACTTTTCATTCTACACTTTTATCTTTTATACTTCAAATAATTGGCTGTAGTATTTCAATATTATTATTCCCCAAAATAATATTATCCAATTTTAATAAAAAGTCATCTTTAAAATACATATGAGAATCTAAAAAAATTATAAACTCTCATATTGCATTTGCAGCTCAAAAATTCCTTGATCATGATGATCATAAATTGCTTTTTAGAAATAATTTTATTTTATTTTTAAGAGGATGATTTTTTATAAAATCCAAATCTTTTGTATTTTTACTTCAATCATCAACAATTATTATTTCATAATCATCATATTTAAAATTATTATAAATACTAAAAAGCATTATATCAAGAAGATATCACTCATTAATATGTGGAATTATTAAAGAATATTTAATCATTTAAATTAAATTAGAAGTTATTAAATTGATCATTCTCACTTCAACCAGTTCAAGTATTTGGTGGTGGAGTTGGCGAAGATGTAGGAAGTGTAGTCGGAACTTCAGTTGGTGAAGGCGTTGGAGCCTCAGTTGGTGGTGGAGTTGGAGTTGGAGATTCCGTTGGTGGAGGTGTTGGTGAATCAGTAGGTGTAGTTGTAGGAGTTTCTGTTGGAGTTTCAGTTGGTGTTTCTGTCGGAGTTTCTGTCGGTTCCTCAGTTGGTTCTTCAGTTGGTTCTTCTTCTGGAGTTTCTTCTTCATCTTTACTTTTTTCTCTTGCTTCTCAAACGTATGTAAAACCATAATTAGTAGTTTCATAACTTGGTTGATAAACATCAATACTAGGAGTATCTCAAATTGATCATTTTATAACTGGTAAAATTCTATCATCAAACCCTTCCGGATCTTTATAAAAATTTAATTCAATTGTTCAATCTTCTATTCAAGCAATAATATTTTGCTTTAATTCTTCACTAATTCCATCCAAATTAGAAATCATATTTTTAAATCATTCTATTTTTTCTTGATCTGTAACTGGAACTAGCAATGGTTCTCAATCAACAGTTAATATACTAAGATTGGTATGTAATGTATCAATTCATTTTACAGTATTTCATTCTACATTTCTACTTGCAGTGGCATCAAATCATAATCACATAATTTGAGTAGATCAAATATTATCTGATTGTTCTAATCTTGAATAATATTCATTTGCCTCTGAATCGGCATTAAATCAAAACATTTCATTAAATCATGATCTTCTATTTCTATCAGTCGAAATAAATTCGCTAGTTCTTTCATTCCAAGAATCTATATTTCAATTATCAAAATCATTTGCTTTTCTAGAATATTGAGAAAAAGTAGAAATTGTTAACCATTTATCTGATTCAGTATTTACATTTGATAAAAAGTTATTCAAATTTTTTTCTCTTAATGCTCAAACTCAATTTGATAAACTTAATAGTCATTCCCACCTAGTTTCTAAATCATTATTAGGGCTTAAGAAATCTAGTGCTCATTTATTATAACGAGTTTTCCAAGAAAAAGCTGATTCAAATTCTCTTAATCAAGAAATTAATGCTTCATTTGATTCAAATCCAGAATCAATGTATCAAGATTCTCTTTCATTTCAAGTTGGAGAATAAGTTTCTACTTCATTCCATGAAACATTGTGACTTTCTCATCAAACAAAAGCAATAGGTATTGGAAGATATCCAGCTACAAAAGCTAAACCTAATCAATAAGAGCTTAAATTAATTCAATCTGAAGCATTTTCATATAATACTCTTTCGTAATTACTTAATGCTCATTCTTTTAAGTATTCAGTATGTCATCAGTTAGAATTTAACATTCAAACTAATCTTTGATAAATCACTCTATCTTGTTCGTTTCAAGAAAAACTACTTTCTTCAAATGTTTTTCATGATTTTATTTCTTCAAAAACATTATCTAAAATACTTCACATTTCTTCTTTTGCCCTACTAATTCATAATCTAGTCCCTTCATCTAATCTGTTTAATCATACTCATACACTTGATCAAAGTGTAGTTGCTCAGAATCAAATATTTATTTGTGAATTACCATCTATTTCGTTTGGAAATAACTCTTCAAATTCTCTAATTTCTCATTCACTCATTACTCAGTTTACTCAAATCATTGGAATAAAGTTTACAACTCAACCTCAAACACTAATTCTACCATCTTCAGTAGTATATAATCATTTAGTTATTCAGATTCAAGGAACTCAATTTATTACTCAAAAACCTAATCAATTTAATAATCCATTTGTAGCTTCAGTTATATCAAAACTAGCTCATAATCAATTAGATGATCCTGCAATAATTCACAATGCTTGTAATTTTATTTGTGTTTTTACTTCTTCAGGTAAATCTTTAGTTAGTTCATGATTATTTACCGCCTCAAAGATTTCTCACTCAAATAATGATAAATTTTCTCTATGCTCATTATAATTACTTAAAGCATTTTTATCCGCTAACATCGCACCAGGATTTAAAGGGTTTTCTTCAGATAAAACAGTAGCTAATCTTGTTTTAAATTCTTGTCTTGCTCCGTAATAATTATCATTAAATGAATCATTAAAATCTTCCATTGAATTATAACCTAAGTTTAATAAAAGATTTTCAAAACTTTCTTCTGAATCTATTGCTTCTAAAAATTGTTGTTCTTTAGTATAAAATCTAACTTCATTATCTATTAATCAATCTTGATTATGATCTAATAAAACTGCAATTTTATCTTGAAAATCAACTCAATTATTAAATTTTTCTTGAGTTATATAAATATTTTCTATCAATTGTAAAATTGATCACATCTCTATTCAACCGAAAAATCAATCTGCTTCATATCAAGCTTTTGAAAGTTCAGTTTTTAATTCTCATATATTAAAAGGTGAAAAATCAAAACTTCAATCTTCATTAGCATTATTTTCATATGAAATAGAAATAAGTTTGTTATATAGTGATTTTATTTCATCAAAAGACATTGTTGTAATCATTGATTCAAAAGATTCATCATTAATATTTTCTCTTAATCATTCAAAATCAGTATTTCAACTTCAAAAAGTTATTTCTACTCTACTATTTGTTTCTTCAACAGTTCTATTAGATTCATCATTTTCATTTTCTGAATCTTCTGAACCATTTTCTTGTAAATTTGAAATAGAATTATTTAATTTTTCTTGAATACTATCAACAGTACTTTGATCCAAGTTTCACGTTTGAGTAATTCATAAATCTTTTTGTAATTCTTTTATAGCTCATGAAAAAGCATTTCAAAGTTGTCAATCAATTGCTGCTTCTCAACTAACTCTTTCTCAGCTACTATTTTTAAAAGATATATCATATCCCATATTTACTAAAGCTCTTTGTACTAATTTTTTTGTAGATATATCATCTGAATTATTAACAGGTTCCTCAAAACTTAATAATAAATTATTCAAAACAATTTCATCAAAACCTGAAAATTTTTGTTCAATAGATAAATTATTTGAAACTTCTGTGTAAAGATTTAATCTTTCATTTTTTCAGTCAGAAATAACCTCACTCGATTCAATAGTAAAGTTATTAATTTTTTCAACAATTAAAGATAAATCTAAACCATCTTGTAATTTATAAGTATCTAACTTTAAAGCTCTTAGAATTCTTCAAACAGAAAGCAAATCATTATTACTATCACCAATATCTAAAAAAGTTAACTTATCATTGTTATCAGTATCCAAATTTTCTATATAAGAAATTATCTTATCTTTATTTTCATTTAAATACTGTTCTTTATTTTCTTCTGTTAGTTCAGAAGGAACATCTCACACAGTTTCTCCAGTATTCACTTCTCACATAAAACATTTAAAAGCTAAACTTTTATATAAAAAAGACAAATTTTTTAATAAATTAAACATAATATTGTTATTAATAATTTAAATATATTTATATAATAACATATATTACAAATAAATTACAAATTTTTATATATTGACATATTGATACTATTATGTGTAATACTTTTTAATATAATAAAAAAAGAATATTTTTTAAAAAATATTCTTTTTTTATATTAACTTTGTCTAAATCTTACAATTCAAAAACCTAATATCATAGCTAAAACTAATAGCAATAAAAATTCAGCTGGACCAGTTTGTGGTAAATCAGTTGGAGTTTCAGGCATTTCCTCATTTTCATCTCATGATTTATATAATACACATTCATTGTGAGGTTCGCTGTTTGTAGAAACTTCTCCAGAATCTAAAATATTGTGACTAAGTATAGAATAAACTAATAATCAAATATTTTCACCTTGAGTAGCATTATTTTCATCTAAGCTATAAGCATAAGAAAGATTAGATTCTAACCATTTTACACTCATTCCTGGTTCTAAAACATAACCTAATTGTTCATCAGAATATAATGATTCAAATTCTTCAGTATATGTCCAAAAATCTTCACTTGAAGGAGTTTGTGACCAAGAAACATTACTTTCATCAAGGTTATACATTACAGGCATTTCTTGTTGCTCTGTATAAATAACTTTTGGGTTATTTGAAGTATTCTCCCAAACATCACTTAATAATCAAATATAAGCTCATTCAGCTTTTTCACCTCAATCAAAACATTGAGTACAAGAGTTTTCAGAAAAAACTGGATCAGAAGAACACTCAATTTCTTGATCAGCAGAATAAGCAACATTAAATGTAGATATTACAAGAAGTAAAGCTACAGACAAAAATTTTCTAAACATATAAAGGGAATTAACATATAAACATAATCATATAATATAAAAAAAATTTATAAGTGCAAAATTATTGTTAAAAATTAGCTTTACTTTTTCAAAATTTTATTCACAATTAATTGTTGAAATAACATAAAAGTAGTTGATATCCCCCAATAAATTCAAACTGCAGCAAATAAACTAAAAGTAAATATTCAAACCATTATAGGCATTCAAATAAGCATAAACTTGTTGATCATTTCAGGATCTGGCATCATTTGTTGATAAGAATTTGATCATGATTTTTTTTCTAAGACAACTCATTCACTTTTTGGAGTCGATGGTTTACTTGAAAGAGAAAGTTTAATTTGAATAAATTGTATTCAAGCTACGATTAATGCTAAAATTAATCATTGTATTCATCAATTTTTTAATAAATCTAATCAATAAAAATCAAAATTTATATCAGAAATTGTAAATCAATCAAAAAATGAATATAAGTAATAAACATTTGCAGGATCTTGAATTCAAATAATAATATAATAAATTACCAATAATATTGGCATTTGAATAATAAGAAAACCACAAGATCAAACTGGATTAACTTTTTCTTTTTTGTAAAGCTCCATCATTTTCATTCAAATCATTTGCTGATTTCATTTGTGCTCTTCTTGAATTATTTTAATTTTTGGCTGAATTGCTTGCAATTTTCTTTGAGCAACCATCATTTTATGTTGAGGCCAAAGCAATATTATTCTAAGAATTATTGTTACTCATACAACTGCCCAACCAAATGATCCATTGAATAAATCTACAAGAAAAATTACAAGATTATATATAGGAGCATAAAAAAGTCATACAAATATTTTTTTGATTGTTCAACTATGTCTTACTTCTAATTGATCATAATAAGTTTTATCTCAGATTTCACTATTCAAATTATAGTTTCAAACATTATTAAAAGAGTTATAATATTCACTATAATCAACTACATAATTTTCTCAAGCGGCAACTGTTATATCGCTACATAAAGATTCTGGAAAATTTAATCTTTCTCAAGAATAACTAATTTGCAAATCTTCACAAGTATTAAGTGTTACTCAACTAGAAGTTTGATTATTTACTCAAACAGAAACAGATGCTGGAATTGTTTGTCTATCTTCTACAAATGAAATATTTAGAGTATTATTATTTTCGTTGTTATTGTTACCTCAATTAAATAAGTTAAACAATAGTAAAGTTAAAATTGCTATTAGCAGAATATTTAAAATATTTTTCATTACTTTATTTTATTTATTAAAAAATTTATATCATTTTCCAAGGAAAATATACTTTTCTTATCATTTTTATCAAGTTTAGTTTGTTTTTTTACTACAAAAACATAATCATATCAAACTGATAAAAATTCAGTTTGAGAAATTTTATTATAAAAAAATCTTCTAAAAAAATTTCTTTCCACATTACTCTTAACTGATTTTCATCATATAACGACAGCAAACCTATTATAATTTAACTTATTTTTTGAAAAATTTAAAACAATTCAATAAGAAAAAAAAGGTTTTCACTTTTGTAAAACCTTTTTTGTTTGCTTTTCAGTTAATCTATATTTTTTAGATATCACTAGAAAAATACTTAAAAACTAAAATTATTTTCTTTTAATATAATTACCTTTACCATCAAAAGGTGATTTTTTAGCAGTACCTCAAGCAACTATATGCATTTTAGATTTACCATTAATTTCTTGATATCTTTTTGGATAAGAAACTGTTAATTGGTGTCTTCCTTTTCTTCTTCTGTTTTTTAATACATTTTTACCATTTTCTGAAGAACTTCTTTTCAAAAACCCGTGGACTCTAAGTCTTTTTCTTTTTTTTAATTTTCCTAACATTTTTGATTTATTTATATAATTAATATTTCTTATTTTTTAATAATTTTCAAAAAATTTGTATATAATTTTTAAAAATTGCCGACATATCATATTAAATTTTGAAAAATTGTCAAAACTTTTTTACGCCTTAATTATACTCAAATAATTGTACCCTCCTGTTCTCAAAGTGAAGCTTTTAAAAGAGCTCATTTTTTATCAAGTTTTATAACTTTTAAAGTAAAATTAGACTCTTTTGCTAAAACAACTGCCGTTGTGTCCATTATTTTTAAATTTTTAGAAATAACCTCATCGTAACTAATTTTTTTATAAAACTTTGCGTCAGCATTTACTACTGGGTCTTTATCATAAACTCAATCAACTTTTGTAGCCTTTATCATAAAATCACATGATAATTCTAATGCTCTCAAAACTCAACCAGTATCTGTTGTAAAATAAGGATTACCTGTTCAACCTGTACAAATAACTACTTTATTTTCACTTAAATATTTTTTTGCACTATTTTTATTGTATTTTTCTAAAAAATTTATTCAATTTGGATCCATAACAACTGATGTCATTCAAGATTTTTCTAAAAAATTCTTCAAAGTAACTCAATTAAAAACTGTTGAAAGCATACTCAAACTATGAGAATCTGAAGCATTTACTCAAGATGCAATAAGATTAGATCCTCTGTAAATATTTCATCATCAAACAACAATTGCTATTTGGATATTTTTAGAATGTAATTCTTTTATTTTTAAGACTATATCTTCTACGTATTCTGGAGAAATTCAAAAATCTTTTTCTCATTTTAAAGCTTCTCAAGAAATTTTTAAAAGTATTCTCATTTTTTTATTATTTTTATATTATTGATTTAATATTTCCACAAATAATTCATCAGTTATTTCAGTTATTTCAAATTCATCGTTATTTCAAGCTAATTCAGTATTGGCATCTTTTAAACCTTCTTGATCTATTCAAGTTCATCTATCAAGAGTTATAACTCAATAAATTCAATTATCTAAATAGTAATGTTTTTCATAAAAGTAATTTTCTCATTCTAACCTCAAAACATAAAAAGAAATTCATTTATCTCAAGAAATTTCACGTAAAGTATTCCAATAAAACCACCCTGTTCAATTATCTATCAAAAAATTTGTAACACTATCAGATTCTAATTCAATCGCATTTTCTCAAATTTTTTTTATCTCTAATCATTTTATGTCAGAGTAAGTAATTGAACCATTTCAGATTGCTTTAGGATTTCAAAATTCTGAAGATGACGGTAGATTTTCTACATTCAAATCAAATGATTGTGAAGAAACTGTTGAATTATTAGAGCTTGTTGAATTATCAGTATTTTCATCTTCACTATCTGAAATATTAATAATAACTTCTAATTTAGAAACAGTATCTCAAGAGTAAGCTTCTAAAATATAAGTATTTACTCAATAATCTAAAGTCTCATATTCTGCAAATGCTCTATAAGTAAACTCTGATCAACCAGATTCAAAAGTTTGTAAAGTATAATTATCATCTGGATAATTAGAATCTGGGTTAGAAAATTTTACAACTATTTTATCAACACTGTCTACCAAAGTATTTCAAGTTAGTTCAACTTCTAATCATGAAAAATTTTCTCATTCAAGAGAATCAAGACTTAAAAATCTTTCATCAGTTAAATAGTTAACTCTGTATCTTTGAGTATTTGATTCGGTATTTTCTGCTTCTTCATATTTTTGTGAATTATCAAGTCATCAACTTCATTCTGTTTGATTAATTTCTCAAGTAGAATTACTATTATCATCTTGATCATTATCATTATTTTCTGAATTATTATTTCCAAGTATTTCATCTTTTGCTTTTGTAACATTATCTTCTTCTTCATTGTTATTATTAAAACATGAAGCTAATAAAAGAGATAAAATTAATGTAGCAATTAATATTTTTAAATTTTTCATTATCTTATAATTATATAATAAAAAGACAAAAACATAATATGTAGTTTTTGTCTTTTGTAAACAGTTTTTTTTAAACCTCTGTAACCATTGGAATAATCATTGGCTCTCTGTCTATTTTTTGTAATAAGAATTTTTCTAGATCAGTTTTTAGAATTTTTAACAAATCTTTTTCTTCCATATCTGGAACATCTTTTATTGTATTTTCATAAACTTCTCTTGATTTTTTAATAATCATTCTGTGAATAAATCTTACTTCATCCAAATAAACTAATCATCTAGTTTCTAGCTTTATGTGTCATAAAATAGCTTTTGTTTTTTTATCTACTTTGAACATAACAACTAAAACTCAAGCATTCATCATTTTTTCTCTAGCTTTAATTACATGACTTGTAGCTAATCACATTCAATTACCATCAATAATTATTTCTTGAATTGGTACTTTTATTTTTGATTTGAAAACATTTCAATTATTAGGAGCAAAATCAACGATATTTCAGTTATCTACCATTAATACATTTTGTTCTTTCATTCATAATCAAATAGCTGTTCTTCCATGTAAATGTCTAAAGTATAAATCTCAAAAAATTGGTAAGAAATATTTAGCTTTTACTAGGTTAATCATAATTTTTTGTTCTTCTTGAAAGGCATGCCCTCAAGTATGAACTTCTCAATCGTCTTTAGTTACAACATTAGCTCATAGTTTTATAAGTCTGTTAATAACTGTAACAACTGATTTTTCATTACCAGGAACTACTGATGAAGAAAAAATTACATTATCTCATCTAATTATTTCTACAGAATTATGTTTTCATTCTGACATTCTTGCAAGTGCAGAAAATTGTTCTCATTGACTTCAAGTAGTAATAATTATTTGCTTATGTGGCTGAATTCAATCAGTATTTTTTGGAGTCATTTTTCTAACAATTCCAGGCTTCATAGTAAGATAACCTAATTCTTTTGCAATAGCAACATTCTCAACCATAGATCTACCACTTAGAAAAATCACTTTATCGTATTTTTCAGCAATATCAATCAATTGTTGTACTCTTGAAATCCAAGAAGAAAACGTAGCAATAATTAATCTTCATTTATGATGATTTGAAACTATTTTTTCCAATTCTTCTCAAACATTTTTTTCACTCATAGAAAAACCTTTTCTAATTGATCAAGTTGAATCTGACATTAAAAGTGAAATTCCTCTTTCTCCGATTTCTGCAATTCTATCCAAATCAGCAGGAGAATCTATAGCTGGAGTAAAATCAATCTTAAAATCTCAAGTATGAACTATTTTTGTTCCACCTGGAGACTCAATATATATTCAAGCACAATCAGGAACTGAATGGTTTACTTTAAAATATTCAACCTTAAATTGACCAACTTTCATCATTTCTTTACTTCAAGCATCAACTTCAATCAAAGTAGCGTGAGAAATCAATCCAGCTTCTTCAAGTTGTTTTCTGATTAAACCTAAAGTAAATCTAGTACCATAAAGTGGAGGACAACCAAGCGCAGGATAAACATGTTTTAATGAACCGATATGGTCCAAGTGAGCATGAGTAATTAAAAATCATTTGATGTTCTTTTTGTATTTAGTCAAAAAAGAAACATCCGGAATTGAATAGTTTACTCATAGCATATCAGCATCAGCAAATTGAACTCAACAATCGATTAATAATATATCGTCTCAATATTGAACCATTCACATATTTTTTGCTCATGTTTCATTATTTCAACCAATTGGAATAAATCTAGTATAACCTTCTCTTAATGAAGGCAAATAAAATTTTGTTTCAGGAAATTTTGAAATAAATTTTCATCTAACTTCTCTATTATTATTAGTGTTGTTATTATTATTTCTTGGTTTGTTTTTTGAAAACTTTTTTTTGTTTTCGTTAGTGTTTTTTTGTTGATTTTTCTCTAATCAATCTGTTTCATCTGTCGTAGTATCAATTCATTCATTTAAAACAATATGTTTATCTACGATATCATCGTTTGGATTAACACCTTGAAGTGAATCTATTTCTTGATCTAATTCGTCTAAAAAATCTTTCATTTAAAAAATTAATATTATAAGTTATAAGTCATATAAAAATATGATAAAAGTAAAAAAACTTTTATTTAATACACAAAATAATTACCCTAAAAATGGGAAAATTAATTAAGATAATGTTTGATTACTTTGGAATTATTTTTATATTTTTCAAAAAGTACTTTTAAAGATAATCTGAAAGTTACTTTTTTTTGGTACTAGGATTATATTTATTTTTTTAAATACTGCAAAAAATTTTCTAAAGAAAACTCTATAACCGTGGTATCCCAGTAATAATCTTTGATTTTTTGTGTTGTTTTGTATTCATTTGTTTTAAAAATATTATCTCAAAATAAATTATTAGAGAAAAAATCATATTTTTGTTTTAATATTTCAGAAGAATGAGTTTTTTGTAAAAAATCACTATTATGTAAAACATAATAAGTAAAACTTTCTGCAAAATCTTCATATTTATTTGTCATTGAATAACCAGAAACAAAATCACCTGAATTCATTCAAGCTTTTAAAACCTTTGTAGAATCCCAGGAAATATCATAAAAAATATCACTTGGATCAAATCATCATTTTTTTTCAAAAAAATACAAATCCAAATAGTGAGCAAATTCATGAACTCAAACAGCTAAAAATTCTCAAAGATAAATAGAATCTAGAGAGTATAGTCTAATTTTTCAGTTTTTTAGATTTCATCTAACTTTTCACTCGTTTTTATAAAGCAGAACATCCAGACTTTTTATTTTATCAAAAATAAAATCACTTTTTAAAAAAGTATCCAGAGTTTCATAATAATCAAAAGCCCTGGGTTCATCTAAAAATTTTTGAGGAATAAAAAAATATTCTACTTTTGGAGCAGAACTAAGATTGGAAAAAATTTTTTCTGCTATTTTATTCTCTAAATTATTCAAATCATCTTTTTCTTTTTGAATTTTATTTTCATTTTCAATATATCAAGTTGGTTCAATATAATTTTCTTCTATATAATTATTTTCAAAATTTTCTAGTCATCAAAAAAAATAGTTTTTTACAAAAAAAACTATTAATGTGAAAAAAATTGTAAAAAATACAAAAAGAAAATATCTATTTTTTAGTATCATATTTTATGATAAGTCATAAACTATTCTAATAATCAAATTTATTATTAGAGAAGCTGAAATAACAGCTACAAATCAAATAATTCACCACTGAATTATTTTTTTTGATTTATTAATTTTTTCGTCATCTCAAGCTGAAAGTGTCAGATTAAAAGATCAAAAAACTATTGCTAAAACTGCAAATATTCAAAGAAATAGTGCAATATTATTTGTCCACTTCGTAATATATTCTCAAAATCATCAAGTAATACTAGCATCTCAAACATTTACCAAATCTGATTCACTCAAACAATCTTCTAAAGCTTCAGATACATTAAAATCTCCTTCTGGAGGAACACAATTTGCTCAAAGAGAAATATCAAAAGATAGAACAAGAATAAAGAAAAATAGAGTTAAAAATATTTTTTTCATCAAAAAATTATTATAGATTTAAATTTGAAACAAGAGTAACAATTCATAAAGACATAAAAACTAGAAAAATTCATATAATGGCATATACAAAATGTAACCAAGCTTTTTTAAATTCTTCGGGATTTCATTTAGCAGTTGCGAACTTTATTCAAATATAAATAAATATTGCAATTGAAACTACTGAAACTACTGCTATAATTTCACTTTTAAACCAAGCAAAAAAACTAGAAAGAGAATCAAGTCCTGAATCTTGATTTAAATCAGAAGATCAAGAATTATCACTAGTACCATTTAAAAGTCAATCTCTAATTTCGTTAGCATATCAAAAATAAATATTACTAAAGAAAAAAATTGTAAAATAAAAAAATTTTTTCATTTATTTATTATTAAAAATTATTATCAAATTTGAATAGAATTAATAAAATTAATTATTCACCAAGCAGATACAGAAAGTAATACTGCAACTATTGACCAAATAATCCATTTCTTAGATTTTTTTGCTTTATCTTCGTCTCATCATGAAATAATATACATAAATCAGCTAATAATAAGTGCAAAAACTGCAAAAACTGCAACTATTTGTATAAGATTAGAAATAACAAGGTCAACAAATTGAGCTCAAATATTTTCATTACTAGATTCAACCGGATTTGTAATACTTGAGTTTTCCTCACATCAAGGAAGTCATGCACAATTTATACTCGGTCAAACAGCAAAAGATTGATTAAAGCTTATAAGAAGTATACCTAAAATTGTAAAAAAAAATTTTTTCATGATTTAATTTGTTTAAAAAAATTATGTAAAAAGTAAATATCTAATAACAGATATTAAATAATAAGAAGTTAAAGATATCAAAACTGAATAAATTCAAGCCATAAATATAGTCTTTCACTTACTTAATAATTCATCTTGTCAGTTATTCAAAATAATATATCAAGCTCAAATTGTCATTATAAAAACTGACAAAACTCAAAGCGCAATCATCATTCTCTGAATAAGAGTTCATAAAAGCCAATTTGTTCTTTCTTCTATATTTTCTCACTGCGCCAAAATTCACGGAGTTATAGATCAAACTCAAATTTGAAAAGTTGGTTGATCTAAACAATCTTGTCATTGTGCGCAATCTTCCATATACTGAGCATTATCAAAAGATCAAGTATTTCAGTAAGAAATATTTTGATTAAAATTAAAAAACCAAAAAGAAATTACAAAAATAATGATAAAAAATTTTTTCATAAAAAATAATTAAATATTAGTTTGGTTTAAATTTTAACATAAAATTTATTTTTTTCAAAAAATAATTAATATTAAGGAAGAATTAAAAATAATTATAACAAAATTTTTATGAAAATTGCAATATTACATGAAATGCTTATAAAATTATGATGAGCTGAAAAAGTAGTTGAAAATTGGTTAAATTTATTTCCAGAAGCAGATTTATTTACACTTATTTATGATGAAAAAAAAGTAGGAAAAATTTTTCCAAAAGAAAAAATTAATTCTCAAGTTTTTTCTCTAAAAAGTCAAAAAGTATATAATTTAACAAAAAAACAAAGATTTTGTTTGCCTTATATGTCGAAAAGTGTAGAAAATTTAGATTTTAGCGAATATGATATAGTTCTTTGTTCTAGTTCGTGATTTGCGCACTGAGCAATCACAAAACCTGAAACAAAATTTATTGTATATTACCATTCTCCTGCGCGTTATTTGTGGGATTGGACAAATGAATATAAACAAGATTTATGACTAAATAATTGATGGAAAAAAATAATTCTAAAACCAATAATAAATAATTTATTTTTGAATATTAGGCAATGGGATTTTATGGCTAGTTCTAGAAGTGATATAAGTATTGCAAATAGTGAAAATACTTTTAATAGAATAAAAAAATATTACAAAAAAGATTCCAAAATAATTTATCCGCCAGTTGAAACAAATAGATTTGCAAAAAAAATAAACAAAAAATCTGAAAAAAATAATTATTATATAATAATTTCTGCGTTAACTGAATTCAAAAAAATAGATATTGCAATTGAAAACTTTAATAATTTGGAGCAAAAATTAATAATAATTTGAGAATGAGAACACAAAAATAATTTGATATCAAAAGTAAAAAAACAAAATATAGAATTTGTGTGAGCAAAATATAGTGATGAATTAGTTGAATTAGTACAAAATTCTTCTGGATTAATTTTTCCTGGAGAAGAAGATTTTTGAATAGTTCCTATAGAAGTTATGGCAGCATGAAAACCAGTTTTTGCATATTATTGAGGATGATTAAAAGAAACAGTTTTAGCTTGAATTACTGGAGAATTTTTCTTTGATAAATCATGAAAAGATTTTTTAGAAAATTTTGAAAAATTTGATAAAAAAAATAAATCTTGAGAATATCTAGAAAATCAGTGTAAAATACAAGCAGAAAAATTTTGAGAAAAAATTTTTGAAGAAAAAATAAAAAATCTAATTTAAAAAAGTAAAAATTTACTTTTTTAAATTTTTATCTATTATTAATATAAATTACAAATAATAAAAAAATTTAATGAAACACAATACGAATTTATTTACAATACTAACAAAAATAATTGTTGTAATTCTACCTTTTTATGTTTTTATAGCAGTATATTTGTGAGATTTAACTGGTATAAATAATATCTGAATATTATTTAAAGAATGACTTTTAGTTCTAATATTTTTAGCATTAATTTATGAATTTTTTAAAGCTAAAAAAATTCCAAAATTTGATATCCTAGATTACTTGGTATTTTTTTACATAATTTATTGAGTTTGAATCACTATTGTAAACTGACTTTGATTAAATAGTATTTTTCATTGAGGAAGATATGATTTTATGTTTTTGGTTGTTTTACTTATTTACAAACACTGAGCAGAATTTTTGAAAGCTACAACAACTGAAATTTTAAAACTATTTTTATATTCATGAGCTTGAGCACTTTTATTTAGTTTTTTGTTAAAATTCAGATTAAAAGAAGAATTCTTGATAGAATTTTGATACATAAATTATGTAAGTGATTGGACTTTTGAATGATGAATACCAATTTATCACTGACTAGAAAATTCTTGAATTAGAAGATTTCAATGAATTTTTGACTGACCAAGCGCAATGGCATACTTTTTAATAATTTTCTCTGCAACATTTTTATACTTTCAAAAGAAAAAATGAGAATTTTACGTGATTGTTTCAATGATGTTTTTTCTTTGGTTGCTTGTTTTAACTTATTCAAGAAGTGCAATGCTTTGAGTTTGAGCTGCAATCTGATTATTAATTTTATTAAATTTTAAATATATTTTTCACAAATTAAAAAAATATATTGTTCAAATAAGTGCTTGATTAATTATTGTATTTTGAACATTTGCATTTTTATTTCAAGACCAATTAACAAATATTATTTTTAGAGAATCCTCTACTTCTGGGCATTTTGAAAGAATGGCAATTTGAATAGAAAGGTTTTATGAAAAACCACTTTGAGCCTGATTAGCTGAATCTTGACCTGCTTATAGAAATATTTATCCAGAAAAACAAACTAGAGAAGATGAAGTTTATTATATTCCTGAAAGTTGGTTTATACAAGTATTAACTGAATGATGAATAATATTTTTTCTTACTTTTTTATCAATTTTATGAGTAACACTTGTTAGATTATACTGAGCTTCTCAAATTTATTTTTGAGTTTTAATAGCAATAATTGTTATGAATATTTTTCTTCATACATTTGAAACAACATACTTATCAATTTTATTATTCATTTTTATTTGATTATTAATATCAAAAAAGTAAAATAAAAGGGCTTATATTTATAACCCTTTTTTTATGAAAAAGATTTTTAGCGCTCTCCTAACAATAATGTTATTAATTAACATATTTTCAATTGGTAATATTTATGCGAATAATGAGAAAATTTTCCATAATAAAAATATAATTTTAGCAAAAGCTGAACTTAATAAAAGTGTTAAATGAAAAAAATATATTAACACAATTGATAATTTTTTGGGAAGATTGTCTGAAAATGAATCAAAATTAAAAACGGTTAGAAATAATATTAAAAAAATTGATATTGAATCAATTAATAACCAAGAAACAAAATATATTTTAATATATATGGATTCTAAAATATTTTCATTATTAGAAGAACAAAAAGAAAACGAAAAAGAAGAAATAAAAACTAACAAAATCAGTCAAAATCAAAAAGAAATTTTTGAGGAAAAAGTAATGAATTTTCAAAGTAATATTTATTCAAGTTTGGAAAATAATATGAATAATATTACAAAAAAATACCAAGAACTTTATAATGTTTCTGAAAAATGAAATATAAACGTTTTAGCAAAATTTGATCACCCTGCTTTATGAAATCTAGATTTTAATATGGGATTAAATAATTATACTGCAAGTACTTACAATTTAGATTCAGAATTCAAATGAGATTTTGATTTAAAAGCAAAATGACAAATGGCTTGAGAAAATATTGATTTAGAAGTTAATACTTTTATAGATTTGATAAGTAAAGAAGGTGATATTTACTTTATGCTTAAAGATTTATGAATAGTAAGTGAAGAAAAAACAGAAGTAATAGAAGAATACACTAAAAAATTAAGTAAATTAGCAGAAGAAAATAAATACGTAAAATATAGTGACAATCAATCTCAACAAGAAATTGATATGATTAAAAGTATTGATATAGACAATATATTAAATGACGCTGAATCATATTTATCTGAACCTATGCTGGAAGCCTATAAAGTTGAATGAGATAAATATTATGCTAAGCCAACAAAATTTGCTTGTGATACTGCAAAAAAATTAGCTCAAAAATTTGACCCATTTTCTCCTAATAAATGTTCACAAAGTCAATATGAAGATTTACTAGAAGATTTTAGTGAAAATATGGAAGTATATTTTGTTTTTAATTGAGAAGAAACAAAAGTAATTTTTGAATGAAAAAATGAAGACTACAAAAAAAATAAATTAGAAATAGAATTTAATAAAGAAGAATTATTAGAATTAAATTATGATTTTGAAAATGAATCATGAGAAATGAACATAAATATAGAAAATGATGTTTTAAATATAAATGCTGATTTTGATCAAGAATATAATATTTTTGATATGGATTTAGAAATGAATTTTTCAGATAATCAAATAAGTACCTTTAATGTTAATGTTGATTACGAAGCAAAAAAAGCAACTATGGATCCAGAAACATGGGAAATAGTATATGATGACGATTTTAGCGATGTATTTGATATGAATTTATCATTTGAAAACAACAGAATTTCAGGAGAAACTAATTTTTATTATAATGATGAAAAAGGTGTAACAATTATTACTTCTTGAAATTTTGGAGAAAAATCTCTAGATATGAGAAATAATTTTACATTTAATGAAGATTTTACAAAAGATATTTTCATGTCAAAAACAGATGATTTTTCTTGAAATTTTAATGTAAAATACCAAGAAAATAATGAAAGTATAATTTTTAATACTGATTTTAAAATTGCCGAATGAAGTTCAGAAATTTTATCTTTTAGTATTGATAGTAATTACACAAGTAATGAAAATAATAGCCCAATAAAAACTCCTGAAAATTTTATAAATTTTGAAGAAATTTTTTGAGAAATGAAAAATTAAT
>JBEPWB010000006.1:4101-38261 GCA_041642635.1 bacterium | reverse complement strand
ATGTAAATCTAGTTTTTGTTGCATTTCACGCATTAATAATCAAGTTGTTCTTCAATCATCGCTCATAGAAACAATTCAAGTCACACAAAAATTATCAAAAAGATTATTTTCTTTTTGATAATCATAAATCATTTTCAAAATACTAGAATGTCAGTTTCAACCTCAAATAGTAATTATTTTTTTCATATTATTTTATAATTCATTCTAAAAGTTCTATTTTTCAAATATTTTCAAGTAATTTTTGTTTTGTTATTTTTTTTCAAATCTCAACTCCAGGTTGATCAAAAGCATCAAATCAATAAAGTTCTCACAAAATAGCAGTTTGAAACTCAAAAAATAAAATTAATTCTCAAAGAGTTTCTTCGTTTAGTTTATCTAATTTTAGAGTATAATTTATTTTGTTATAATCAGTTATTGAAGCTTCTGTTCAGTATTTTTCTGTTTTCATAAGTTCAGAAAAATAAAATTTTTCATCTCTGCAAATTTTGAAATCTTTTTCAAAATCTTCCAGTTCCAAAAACATTACAAGCTTGTCATTTGGTCAATCATAATAAAGTTGTAATTGAGAATGTTGGTCAGTTACACCGATAGAATCAGACAAAGTTACTCAAATTCATCATTTTCACAAACTTTCTCAAATCATTTGTTTATACCATTGTCACAAATAATTAAAATTAGATATATATGGAAAAAATACAGTAATATTTTTTCATAATTCTATATAAGAATGATACTGAATTAATGAAGTCAAAAGTGCCTTATTTTCAAGTAATTCTTCATTTAAATATTCGCTTTTTACATTATTAACTCATTTTAATAGTTTTGAAATATCTATTCAAACAAGAGCTAGAGGCAAAAGTCAAACATTTGTAAAAACAGAAAATCTTCCTCAAACATTATTTGGAATATCAAAAACTTCTAGTCATTTTTTTTGACAATCTTTTTTAAAATTTGAATCTTCTCAAGCAATAATAACAAAATGATTTTTGAAATCTAGAGATTTTTTTTCTAGCTCGTTTTTAAAAAATTGAAACTGAGAAATTGTTTCTAGAGTTCATCCTGATTTTGAAATAACTATAAAAAGTGTTTTTTTATAATCTAAAACATTAATAAGTTGGTCAATTTCAAGTGGATCAACATTATCAAGAATATGCAATTTTGGGAAAAAATTTCTTTTTTCTTTTGATAAAAGATTATAATATTTTCATTTTAAAGCTGTAAAAATACTACGAGTTCAAAGCGCACTTCATCAGATTCACAAAACAACTATATCATCATATTTTTCTTTGTTTTTATCCACAAAATCATTTATTTTTTCAACATCATTATTTATATCCAAATCTATAAATCATAGTTTTTTTTCTTTGTGTTTTTGCTTTATAGATTTTATAGCTTCTCTTGATTTGTATCAATATTTTAAATTCAAAAATCAAATCGGAAATAGGAGATTTTCTAAATCTAGTTTTATCATATTATTTTAAATTTAAATTTTTTAAATAAGTTCTTAACTCATCTTTAAGTTCGTTATTTTTTAACCCAAAAGCAATTATAGCTTTTAAAAATCACATTTTACTTCAAGTATCATACCTATCTCAAACAATATTTAATCAGTAAATATCTTTGTCTTTTCTCATCATTTCAAAAGCATCAGCTAACCTAACTTCTCAAGTAACTTTTTTGGCCGTAGCATCTTCCAAATATGGAAAAATATCGCTATTTAAAACATATTTTCAAACTACTCAATTTCTAGATTTTGTTTCAGTTGGACTTGGTTTTTCCAAAAATCTATCAACAACAAAACTTTTTCAATCTCTAATACTTGTTTCTATAATTCAATAATTAGAAACTTCTTCATCACTTACTTTTATTGTAGCAATAACTGGACAATTTTTTCTGTTATAAGTTTCTACTAATTGTTGCGCTGCAGATTTGTCTCAGTCAATAATATCATCTCAAAATAAAACCAAAAAAGGTTCATCTCCAATAAAATTTTTAGCTCTCAAAATTGCTTCTCAATCTCATCTTGGATAAGGTTGTCTAATATATGAAATATTTGCCATAGAATTAAGCATTTTTACTTTTTCTAAACTTTCAAATTTATTAGAACTTTCTAATTTTTTTTCTAACTCAAAATTAGAATCAAAATGATCTTCAATAGCTCTTTTGTTTCTACCGGTAACAATAATTATATCAGTACAACCAGCACTAATGGCTTCTTCTACTAATAATTGCATAACAGGTTTATCAATAATTGGAAACATTTCTTTTGGAAGAGCTTTACTAGCTGGTAAAAATCTTGTTCACATTCCTGCTGCTGGAATTACACATTTTCTTATTTTTTTTGTCATATTTTATTATTAATTTATTAAAATAGAAAACATTTTTGATTTTATATCTACATAAATATCCTTGCATACTAAATAAATATTTTCAAAATCATCACTAAAAAACACTAACAATTCTCATGACATAATATGTTTTAAAGTTTTTTCATTTTCATCATTTATCAAATCTTCAACCTTGTATTTATCAAATATTTGATAATTTTCTCACCATATTTCAAAAGTACATGGAGAAAGCAAAAAATTTTTATCTTTAAACTGACTATGAGTTTCAGAAATCATTGAATAACTATATAAAGTTAAATTTTTTTTATAATTAAAATCATTATATTCCATTCAAGTTAATTGTGAAATATACTCAAATAGACTAGTCAATCTATTATTATAAGCTTTTATAAAAATTGTTTCTTCATCAAGTATATCAAGCTTAGATTCAGAAACTGTTTGCTTAAAATTTTGCATTTTAATTTTATTATTTAAATAAATTTAGTGTTTTATTATCTTGCATATGAAACCATTTTCAATTGTGAAAATATGCTTTTGATTTATGTGATTCAACATATTCTGGAAAAAAATCAGTTTCTAACTTTTGGTTTCAAATATTTTTTGGAATAATATGTGAATCCAAAATGTAAACTCAAGTATTTACAATAAAAGAAATATCTTCTTTTGTTAGAGGTTTTTCTACAAATTTTACAATATTATTTCATTCTAACTTTATATTTCAGTAACCAAATGAAGCATCGATTGGCTTAACAACAACTGATAAATGACTATTGTTTGTATTATGATAATAAATAAAATCAAGCAAATTAAAATCATGATGATAATTATCTCATAAAAAAACAATTAATTTGTTATATTTTTTTGCTAACTTTGATTCACACAAAACTTTTAAGCTCATATCATCAGATCAAAAATCAATTAATGTAATATTTTTAAGTAAATCTCTTGATTTTAAGAAATCTACTATTTTTTGTTTTTGGTGTCCAACAGCTATATAAATATTTTTTATATTAGAATTTTTCAAAATATTTATATTTTTTTCCAAAATAGTTATTCAGTCTATTTTTATCAAACATTTAGGAATATCTAGCGGATAATCTCAATCATTCCAATTATTATCATTTGCAATTATAAGAGCTCAAATATCTTCTTTTAGCTTCAATCATTCTCTAATAAAACTCTCAATAACATTTGATCTACTTTTAAAATTAAGCTTATCAACTTTTTCATCTATTTTTTCCAAAAGATTTTTTTCTATAGAAATAGCAATTTTTTCTTTATTTATCATATTTTTATAGATATTTTTTGTAAAATATTTTATTAAATATAATAATATTAAATACAAAATCAAAGGAAAAACAAAAAAAGTATGACTTAGTCATACTTTTTAAAAAATTGTTTTCAAAACAATATCTTGATTTTCATCTTTTATTCAAGCTATACAAGTCATAACTTCTTCATCTCCAAGTGGAAAACCTGGTTCTCATCTAAAAGATTTGTTTATATTTTCTTCTCAATCTTCTATTTCACAAAGACAAGCTGCGCAATCTCATTTGTAACAAGCTGCGTCTAGTTTTATTCATTCTAATTCTAACTGTTTTAGAAGTGTTTTTGATAAATCTCCCGAAAATTGTTTTATAATTTTTCACTCAGAATTTTTTATTGTAATCATATTATTCTAATTCATATTTTTGAAATAAAATTGGTGCTTTTTTTGTAATTTTAAAAGTAATTTTTTGTTCTCTTAATTCTTGCATTTTTCATTCTTCTAATTTTTCAGAATGAGCAGAAATATTTAGTGCGTCAAAAACTTGCGACATTTTTTCCGGGAAAAAAGGATAAAGATTTATAGCAACATTTCTAATTGATTCACAAAGTGTGTACATTATTTGTTCTACTTCTTCTGATTTTGAATCATCTTTCATCAAAGCCCAAGGCTCAGTTGTAGTCACATAATTATTCAAACTATCCAAAAATTTGAAAGTTAAATCAAGAGCTCATTTTAAATTATTTTGTTCCATTAATCTAGAAAAATAATAATTATATCATTTTACAGAGCCGTTAAATTCCACAACTTCTTCTCAATCAAAATTTATAGTATAATCTTTATCATCTGAAAATTCTTTTGAAATATCTGATAATAATCAATTTTCTAAATCTAATTTTAGAGTCAAAACAACTGCTCTATTTAGAAGATTTCAAAAATTATTAGCCATTTTTGAATTGTAAGTATAAATAGCGTCATTTCTGTCATAATCTCAATCTCTTCCGATTGAAAAAGCGCTTAACATATATAGAGTTAATAAATCTTTAGAATATTTTTCACTATATTCAATTGGTTCAATAACATTTCAAATAGTTTTACTCATTTTTTGACCATCAACAGTAAAAAATCAACCAGTTAAAATTTGGTCTGGCAAATAATCTAAATCAGATTTTTTAAAATTAATTACTCAATCTATTTCTTCTCAAAGATCAAAATAAGAAGCTAACATCGCAGGCCAAAAAATAGCGTGAAATCTAATAATATCTTTTCAAACTACGTGAATAATTTTTCTATCATTATTATTCTCACCTCTTATCCAAAAATCTCTTTCATCAACAAAATCAGTATTATTTTTATCACCTCATCTACTATATTTACAACTTGTGTAATAGTTAAAAAGAGCATCAAACCATACATAAGTAACTTGTGAATCGTCAAATGGAAGAGTTATTCAAAAAGTATTTGTTTCTCTAGAAATAGAAAAATCTTCTAATCATCTACCAACAAAAGCTTTTACTTCGTTGTATCTAAAGTCCGGATTTACAAAAGTCTTATTTTCAGCATAAAATTGTTCTATCCAAGTTTGGTATTTTGATAATTTGAAAAAATAATTTTTTTCTTTGATTGTATCAGGAGTAGTTAAGTGATCAGCACAAACTTTTACAATATTATCACTTGGTTTTACTTTGTCAGATATTGGAAAAGTTTCTTTTGTAGTTTTGTTCATGTAAACCAGATCTTCATCTTTTTTGAATGATTCACATCAAACACAATACATTCATTCATAAAAATCTTGGTAAATATCTCATTTTTTGTAACAATGATCCAAAACTTCTTTTACAAGTTTGTGATGCCTATCGCTAGTAGTTCTGATAAAATCTGTATATCAAAAATTGAAATAATCCCAGACTTTTTGGTGTTCACTTGCCATATGATCCAAATAATCCATAACAGACATTCCAGATTCTTCTGCTTTTATAACAGCTTTTTGACTATTTTCGTCTATTCAAGTTGTAAATCTAGCATTTTTTCATGAAATTTTGTTATAATTAAAAATAACATTTGCTATAGTTGAACTATAAAAATGTCATACATGAGGAATTCAGTTTCAATAATATATTGGTGTTGTTACATAAAAATTTTGTTTCATTTTTTATATCTTTTTATAAAAATTAATATTTTTATATTAATTAAAAAAAAATTTTAGTAAAGAAATAATTAATAAAAAAGAGCAAATTTTTTATTGCAAAAAAGTTTGCCCACATTTCATACAGTAATTAGCTTTTTTTGGATTTCTTGTTTTACATCTATGACATATTTTTTTTCTTCTAGAATCAAACTTTAATTTTTCTTGTTCTCTTGACGCTTCCATAAAAACCATTATTGTAACAGCTGAAATTAATCATCAAATAATTGGTCATAAAAAAACCAATATACTTGCAATCATTTTTCAATAAACTGTTACTGGAACCATATCTCAATATCAAACGGTAGCAGTTGTGACAACTCACCACCAAAGAGCTTGTGGAATAGAAGTAAAATCAGTTCAATCAACTCGACTTTCAAAGAAAAAAACCAGAAATGAACCTATAAAAAGTACTACAAAATAAAGTGTAAAAACCGCTAAATATTCATCAAAATAACTTTTTAGAGAATTAATAAAAACTGAAGTTAACGGAATTCTTTTTATTAGTCTAAAAATTCTAAATATTCTGAATACTTTTAATATTTTAAATATTCATCAAGTAAATAATCACAAGAAAAAAGGTAAAAATGATAATAAATCAATTATTCTAATAGGCTTAATGATAAATTTTAGTCAATTTTTTGATTTTAATAATCTATAAATATATTCAAATGCAAAAACAAGAGATATAAAAAAATCAAACAAAAATATTTCTTGAAAATATACAATTGAATTATTTCAAATACTTTCAAAAATCAAAACTATAGGAAAAATAATTACAAGCGACAAAATAAAAGTATCCAAAACAGATCCTATTTTTGAGTTAGGATCATCAAGAAAATTTTCATATTTTGATTTGTCATAATAAAATAATCTTTTGATTTTTGGAAACATAATTATTAATTATAAATAATTTTATATATTTTAACATAATAATTACTAATAAACAAAAAATCACCTTTTTTAGGTGATTATTTTGTATAACTTTCTAATGATCTCAATCTTTTTAAAACACTTGGATGGGTATAATTAAAAAATTCATAAGCAGGATGTGGAGTTAAATTAGACAAATTATTTCTTGATAATTTTATAAGTGCATTTTTTAATTTTACGGGTTTGTAGTTAATTGCAGCATATTTATCAGCTTCGTATTCGTTTTTTCTTGATAGTACATTTCCAAATAATCAAAAAATAATTGATAAAGGTGTGAATAAAATTCAAAAAGCTACGATAGAAACAGCAAAACTATAAGTATTAGCTCAAAGAGCTGCTGAAAATATAGAATAATTAATAACAAGACCTAAAATAAAAAACATTATAAAAGTTTGAGATAATCAAAAAGCAAGCATTTGAAGAGTATGTTTTTTCTTGTAATGACCGATTTCATGTGCTAGAACAGCAACTAATTCATTATTTGTAAGATCATCAATCAATGTATCAAAAAGTACAATTCTTTTTCTTGGACCAATTCCAGAAAAGTAAGCATTTGCTTTTGAACTTCTTTTACTTCCATCAATTACATAAATATTATCTAGCTGAAAACCAACGCTTTGTGCAAATTCTTCAATATCATCTCTAAGTTTTCATTTTCATAATGGAGTTTGTTTGTTAAAAATTGGAACAATCAAACTACTATAAAACATCATCATAAAAATTGATAAAAATGCTGAAAACGCCCAAGCATAAAGCCAGAAAAAATTACCTGAAAAAGTATAAAACCAAGTTAATAATCAAAGAATTGCTCATCAAATGATTATTGTTAAAACAAAAGATTTTATAGCATCACTAAAAAATAATTTTCTTGTCATTTTGTTAAATCAAAATTTTTCTTCTATTACAAATGTTGAATAATAAGAAAAAGGGAAAGAAATAATAGTTTGAATTATGAATAACACAAAGAAAAAACCAAGTGTAGTAAAATAAATATTATTATTTATAGAGTATAAATAATTATGTAAAAATCAAAATCAACCAAAAATCAAAACTAAAATCATCAGATTAAAAAAGAAAATACTAGAAATGTTTCAAAAACTATATTTTACTTTTTCATATTCCATAGATTTTGCATATTTATCTTGATCATAAATATCTTTCAAATCTTCTGGTAACTGAGTTGACCATTTTGTTGTATTAAGAAAAGAAAGCGTTTTAGTTAGTAAAAATTCTGCTACGAATAAAAAGACTATTATATAAAAAATTCACTGCGCACTAATTGTAAAATCAAACATAATTTTTATAAAAAAATAATAGTAAAATACTTTTATATTTTACTATTATATATTTGAAGTCAATATTTTTTATATTTTTTCTAAATAACTTCAATCTCTATTATCTACAATTTTATAACCTTTTTCAATTAATTCATCTCTTAATTCATCTGCTTTTTCAAAGTTTTTTTGTTTTTTTGCTTCATTTCTAGATTCAAATATTTCCAAAATATTTTTTGGAATTTCTTCTGAATTTACAACATCAAAATCAATTATACTCAAAACTTGATCAAAAGTCCTAAACATATCCAAAATACTTGATAATTCAGAAACAGAAAATAATTTTTCTCTAATTCAAGTGTTTACAAATTTCAGAAAATTATGAAAAACAGCCAAACATTCAGGAATATTAAAATCATCTTCTAGATTATACATATATTCGTGAATATAATCTTGCATAGTTTCTCTAAAATCTCTAGAAACAGTAGATAGGTTATCAGATTTTTCTATTTCTCTATTTATTAATTTTATAACTTCATCAATAGAATTTACAACACTAATATTTGAATCAATTTTATCAAATGTAAAATTTACTTCACTATTATATTTAGCATTCATAAAACTTAGTCTAATAGCTCTGTATAAAACACTTGGTTTTATGTGAGAATATTTTTCTTCTAAATCTTTTAATCTATAAAAATTATTAGCACTTTTTGCCATTTTTTTACCATCAACCATCAAGTGACCAGAATGAAGCCAATATTTTGCAAATTCTTTTTTAGTACAGCTTTCAGTTTGTGCTATTTCATTTTGGTGATGTGGAAAAATCAAATCAACTCCTCACATATGAATATCGATTTGTGCTCAGAAATATTTCATATTACAAGCACTACATTCAATATGCCAACCTGGTCTTCATTTTAGAGTTGTTTTTTCTCAATTTACCAAAAATTCTTCATTCCAAAAATTGTTTCAATCGCTTTCTTTCCAAGATTTCCAAAGTACAAAATCAGCTACATTTTCTTTATCATATTCGTCATTATCAACTCTAGCTCAAGCTTGTAATCCACAATTACACATATCAATTCAAGCTAAATTACCATACTTTTTGTAAGATTTTACATCAAAATATATACTTCAATCATCTCACAAATAAGCGTTTTTTCTGTTTAACATTGTTTGAATCATTCTAACCATTTCTGGAATCAAACTAGTAACTGGAACAATTTCATCAGCTGGTGTGATATTTAGTTTTTTGATATCTTGAATAAAAATTTCAGTGTATTTTTTAGTAAAAGGTAATAAATCTTCTCAAGCTGCTTGGCTGTCTCTTATAGTTTTATCATCAACATCAGTAATATTCATAACAGTTTTAACATTGTAACCTAAAAATTTTAGAGTCTTTACTACAACATCTTCAAAAACAAAAGTTCTAAGATTACCTATATGAGCGTAATTATAAACAGTAGGACCACAATAATAAACCTTTACTTCCCTACTTGTTAATGGTTTAAATTCTTCTATTTGTCTTGTTTTAGTATTATTTATTTGCATTTTTTTGTTCTTTTAACTTTTTAAATAAAATATTGTTTGCTTTTAAAGGATTCATATTTGTAATTTTTTCATCTTGAATAATTATATTTGGTCAAGACTTACATCATCACATACAAGGACTTTCAGTTATTTCAACATTTTTTAGATTAAAATTTTTTTTGTCATTTTCAAGTCTTTTCAATATATATTCACTAAATCTACCTGAGCAAATCTTTCAAGTACACACTTTTACCTCCATATTGCTAATTAAATTAATATTTAATACTTCTTATTCTACACATAAAAACAGAAAAAACAAAAAAAGTTAAAAAAAAATTTGATTATATTTTTTTTTTAATATAATACACAAGCACTAGAGAGATATGCCGGGGTAGCTCAGGGGTAGAGCAGGGGCCTGAAAAGCCCTGTGTCGGTGGTTCAAATCCGCCCCTCGGCACCATGTTTGTAAAATTAAAAATCATATAAGTTATAAAACTTATATGATTTTTTTTATGTTTTGTATTTAAATTAAAAACAGAATATATATTTTTATATTCTGTTTTTAACGTAATTAATAATTTTATTCTTCATTTCTATAAAAATTATTAAATTGGTAATCTCTTTTGGGTATTTCAAAATAATCGACTAAGTAATTTCATATATCTTGCCAAATTTTAGATGATGTAGATCAACCATAAACACTAGTTCTAGGTCTTTCTAAAGAAACTACCATAACAAATCTTGGATCTTCTATTGGTCAATATCAAGCAAAAGAAGCAACCGTTGATCAAACTCAAGTTTCATAACCTCACATATAAGCAATTTGTGCTGTTCATGATTTAAGAGCAAATCTATAATCATCAATTGCTCATTGCTCGGCAGCTCATCACCAACTATGAGTTCAATCATAAAGCATTTGAGTAACTTTTTGAGCACTAGATTCTTTTATAACTCTTCTTTGTTCTTCTGTTTTAAAGTTTACAACTCTACCATCTGGATAAACTATTTTATCAATTATTTTTGGTTTTACAAAAATTCAACCATTAGCCAAAACATTATAAGCAGCTGCAACTTGCATTTGTGTTACAGATAATCAAAGACCGTAACTACGAGTTAATAATCATGCTTGAGACCAGTTTTCCCAAGGTTGCATTCTAGAAGCTGTTTCTCAAGATAATTCAATTCAAGTTTTAAATCATATTCAAAATTTTTCTAAATATTGATGCATCAAAGTTTTTCAAACTTTTTGTACAATCCTAATCATTCATACATTACATGACCAACGAAGTGCGTTAGAAAAAGTTTGGTATCACAAACATCTATCACTTACATTTGATATTTTAAAGTTATCAATTGTCAAAAATCAGTCATCTTGATACATAGAATTTTCATCAATTTCTCAACTATCCAATCAAATAGCTACCGTTAATGGTTTTATAATAGAACCCGCTTCATATAAAGAAGAAATTACATGATTTGTATAAACTTGTGCACCATAATCATTTTTATATTTGTATTTAACTAAAGCCCTATCACTTAATTCATCTCTTGAAGCTTCTCTAAGAAAAATTTTTTTACCATTAAAAATAAACTCAATTCAATTTTTTCTATCTTCTACATAAATTGGATAACCAAGTAAATCTTTGCTCGGATTTTCATAATCATCTTCTCTAATTCTTTCTAATTCGTAAACATCTCAATAATTATTCACATCATAAGTCGGATAGTTCGCCATAGCTAAAACGTTTCAAGTTTTTGGATCCATTACAACAACTCTTCATCTATTTGCCCTATAATTCTCTACTCATTTTGCCAAAATTTCTTCCACTTTTTTTTGAATATTTCTATCAATTGTAGTATGAATTTCGACTCATTCTCAAATCAAATTTTCAGTATCTAAATCAGTAGGATTTATCATTCTTCATTGAATATCTTTTGTTGAAATAATTTCTCAATTATTTCATTTTAAAATATCATTATAATATCATTCAATTCAATAATGCCCAACTCAAGAACTATCAACAAATCAAGTAACTTGAGAGGCGACATCTCATTCTGGATAATATCTACTAGGATTTGGTGATAAAATTATAAAATTAGAAATAGACTCCTCTTCTGAAATAAGTCATCTTTTCAAAGCTTCTCACTCTTCATCTAAATAATTATTAACAAAATCTGAACCATTAATAGATAATTTTCTATATATTGGAACATATCTCAAATTTCTTTTTCTTGTTAAATGTTTAAAAGTTTCTTCATTAACTCAAGTAATTCTAGAAATATTTGTTATATTATTATCGTTTTCGTTGTTAAATTCTTCAGGATTTACATATAAATAATTATCTCAAGGATAAATTCATGTTATATTCAAATTATTTAGTTGTTCAATTTGCTCTTCATTAAGTTGACGATCAATCATTACACTAGTAACTTTTGTTCTCATAATATCAGATACAATGCTTTCTGATATTGCATTTTTAATATATTCTTCACTATCATTAAAGTCTGGAACTTCCAAAACTCTCATAAATCTAGTAAAATTTGTATAACAAATATTATAACTTTTATTTTCACATATTTCACTATAAACCAAGTTTGTCAAAAAATCAGCTAGTTTTTGTTTATCTCACTCCATTTGAGGATCAATAGAGATATCATATAAGTTTAGTGAAGTTGCCAAAATACTTTGAGATTTTCATGATCAATAAATAGTTCATCTGTTCAATGGAACACTAAATTTTCAAATTTGCTGATTATCTGCCAATCATTTATAAAAACCATAATCCATAACCGTATATGAAAATAAAGTTTTTATTATTACAAAGAAAAATAAAGAAAAAAACAAAATAATTGTGTGCAATCTAGACCAATTTTTTATTATATGTCTCATTCTTTTTTGAATATTTATATTAATTTTTTTAAAATCTGTTTTCATTAAAATTGATTTTTATTTTTTAAAATTTTATTTTTTATAACTAGTGGAATTATATCTTCATCATAAATATTTCAAAGTTTTTTTTCTAGATCTTCAAAATATTTCTCATCATATTTTTTTATTACTTTTTCATCAAAAATTTGTAAAATTTGAGGTTTTTCTGAATACAAAAAATATGACTTATAAAAACAAAGCACCACTTCTTCCACTTCTCAAACACATTCAAAAGGCTTTATTCAATCTATTCAAAGAAGCTCTAAAAAAGTTTTTTCTAAATCTTTTTTAAAAAATAAATCTTCTCAAAAAATTTGAATAACTTCTTCATTTAATAAAAATGGTCTAAGTAAAGCAAAAGTAAAAGCACATTTTGGACAATTATTACACCATAAAGTATTTTTTAATCTTTTATTTTCATCAATTTTGAAATTATTATTACAACTCGAAAAAATTGAAAAATATTTCTTGCAATTAAGAGCAAAATATTCTCAAATTTTATATTCATAAAATCATCTTAAAAGTGAAAAATAATAAATATTTTTTGATAAATTTTTATTAATATATTCCATAAAATCTGTTTCAAACTCTAGAGACTTACTCCATTGATGATTTATCTCAAATCAATTCCAGAAAGTATTTCAAGAACTTGCTGATTTTTCATTAGATAAAACTATATATTTATAATCATATAAATATGCAACAAAAATTGAACAAAAAGCAATAATTCAAGTAATTGGAACGTGTCAATTATAATTTCATAATTTGTTTAATTCTAATAAATTATCAGAAATCTTTCTTTTTGTTAACAAAATATTTTTTGATAATTTTTTAGCAAAATTTTGCTTTATTGAATCATTTTTTCAAAAAACATACAAATCAAAATCAAAATTATTTTTCTGAAACATATCAATACTCACGCTAGAATCTTTTCATCAACCAAGATTTATTAAAGCTTTTTCATTTGTTTTAAAATCTTGAAATTTTATTTTTTTATCACTTGATAATAAATTTTTAAAATTAAATAAATTATTTGGTTTAATATTGTTTTGGTACAAAAATTCTCATAATCAATTTTTGTAAAATTTTTGCCAAAATTTTATTTGTTCATCATTCAAAAATCCTGATTTTATAAATAAATTATTTGTAGGAAAAGCTTTGTAATAACTAATTCAAAGCGATAAATGAATAGAAAATAAAAAATTATTTATAACTTTTTCATCAAGATGACCTCTAACAAAAAAATCAGAAGAAAAATCTATTTCTTCCTCAAAAAAATATTCCTGGTCAAAAGAATAATAAAATTTTGCTAATAATTTTTCTTGATCAAACTCATATTTTTCAAAGTAAAATGAATCAAATTTTTTCATATTTTTGGTGTTTAGTTTTTTGTTTTTTTATAATCACATAATATGAATTTATTTAATTTTTTCAATAGTGAGAAATTATATTTGCAAAAATAAATTTTATTTATATAATAATTTTACGTTAAAAAGCTGGTGTATTTTCTGGTTTTTATAACTAAATTTTATATATTATTTCGTAAAAATACGTTTATGGCAATTACAAAAGATGTAAAAAGCAAAATTATTTGAGATTTTGCAAGTAAAGATGGTGATACTGGTTCATCAGAAGTTCAAATAGCAATATTAACTGCTAAAATTGAAAACCTAAAAAATCATTTATTAGAACACAAAAAAGATAATCATTCAAGAAGATGAATTTTAATGATGGTAGCTAAAAGAAGAAAATTATTAGCATACTTAAAGAAAAAAGATAATGCTAAATATAACGAAATTCTACAAAAATTAGAATTAAGAAAATAAAAGACAAAAAACAAACTCCGTAATCGGAGTTTATTTTTTTGTCTAAACCTTTTTGATTTTTCAAATATTATAATCATGCAAACTATATTTGAAATGAAGCTTTATTCTATCTAAAAATCTATCAATTAATAAGTAATCATAATCTAGTATTTTTAAATCAATATAAATTTTCGTCATATTTTCATTTATTTTTGAAGTATTTATATTATCAACATCAATTCACATCGCATAAATTATATCTGATAATTCTCTTAAAACTCAAGTTTTATTTTCAAAAGTTAACTCGATATGAACAATTAATGATTCTTCTTTTTCTCATTCTATATAAGCAGAAAGTAATCTATCTTTATTAACATTATCCAAAACTTTACAATTTCTTCTATGAATTGTAATAATTCATTTATTGTTAATATGGGCAACAATATCATTTGTTAATTTTCTTCTAGAACAATGACAAAGTTTATATGAAAGTCCTGATTCTCATCAAATAATTATATTTGTTTTAGGTAAAACACTTTTTTTATTTAAATCTTGATTTACTTCTTTTAATAAATCTTTTTCCTCTTGACTAACTTCTTTTTTTACAAAAGTGTTTAGCTTTGGATTTGCTTTAAATATTCTCTTTAGAAGAGAAGAAGGTGGTAGTGAAAAATTTCCGACTTGTTCTAACAATGCATATCTTTCTTCTAGATTATAATTCTTTCAATCTAGAGTTTTAAGAACGCTCAAATCTTTATCTATTTTTCAGATTCAAGCTTTTTCTAAATATTTACTTAATAATTCTTTTCATCTTTCTCTATGTAATTCTTTATCTTCCTTTTTTAAGGATAATTTTATTCTATTTTTTGCTTTTATAGTTTTCACAAATCAAATCCGGAAAGGATTTGGTTTTTTGTTTTTATCAATAATTATTTCTACTATATCTCAATTACGTAATTCTTTATCAAGTGGATAAACTCATCCGTTGACCCTTGCAATCGTTATATGATCTCAAAGATCAGTATGAACGGCATAAGCAAAATCAATAGGAGTTGATCAATTTGGTAAATTTATAAAATCTCATTTTGGAGTAAAAACAAATATTCTGTCTTTGAAAAAATCAACTTTTAATGATCAAACAAAATCATTATCTTGAATATTATTTACTAATTCTTTTAATTCTTTCACCCAGTCAATGTCAGTTGCAATTCTACTTCATTTTTCCTTATATTCGAAATGAGCAGCAACTCACAAGTCGGAATATTCAAGCATTTTGTAAGTTTTTATCTGTATTTCAACAGGTTGTTGTCTATCAGATTTAAATAATCAAATAACATTTGTATGAAGACTTCTGTATCAGTTTGGCTTAGGCAAAGCAATATAATCTTTAAATCTATTAGGAAGTGGAGTCCACCTATTATGAATAATTCAAAGAACTTTATAACAATCAGCCTCATCTTCTACCATAATTCTTATTCAAAATAAATCAAAAAGATCAGAAGCGCTTGTTAATCATTTCTTTAATAATTTTTTATGAATCGAATAAATAGATTTTATTCTGTAATCTATTTCATAATTATCAATTTTTCAGTTAAGTAACTCCTTTATTTCATCTTGAATATTTTGGATAAAAATATTTCTTTGATTAGATAAATCTTTTAACTCTTTTTTTAATTTTTTGTAAGAATTTGGGTCCAGAATTTTAAAACATTCTTCATCTAAAGAATTTTTTATATGATAAAGACCTAATCTATCAGCAATTGGAGAATAAATTTGTAAAGTTTCAAGAGCTATTTTTTCTCTTTTTTCTTTTTTTGGATGATGCTTTAGAGTTTGCATATTATGAAGCCTATCTGAAAGTTTTACAAAAATAACTCTCAAGTCTTCAGCCATAGCAATAAACATTTTTCTTAGACTTCAAACATCTCTGTCTTCTCATTTATACCTTATTTTTGATAATTTTGCTAGTCATTCACACAAAAAAGCTACTTCTTCTCAAAAAACTTCTTTTATATCATCAGCAGTTTTTGGCGTATCCTCAATAACATCATGAAGTAAACAAGCTTGAATAGTATAAATATCTGGTTTTAAATCAATAAGAATTTCTGTAGCTTCAACTGGATGTAAAATATAGGGATCTCCTGATAATCTATTTTGTCATTCATGAGAATCTCTAGCATAAATATAAGCTTTTTCTATTTCTGATTTTATGTACTCAAAATTAAGAGTTTGCATATATTTTGCAACCCTCTTCGTTATTTGTTGAACTTTTCTGTCTATTTTTTTATACTTATCCATAAAAATCGTCAAATAATAGAATAATATAAGATATATTAACAGATATATCTTTTTTGTAAATATTTTCTTGTCTTATTTTAAATAAAATATATAATATAGTAGTATAATTTAAAAAATAATAAGATTAATATGAAAATGAATCTTGGTAAAAAATGATTTTCACTAGTTGAATTGTTAGTAGTTATAACTATTTTAGCGATAATATCAGTAGTTGCGTATCAAAATTTTTGAGGTGCTGTAAGTAAAGCAGTTTCTTGAAGAAAAATAAGTGATGTTTCTACGATTGAAACTTCACTTTCGCAATTCAAAGTAGATAATAATTATTATCCTGCTACTTGAGAATATGATGCTAATACAAATATGTGGGGGTATAATAGCTGAACAACAGCTACACCTTCAAATACAGTAAGTGTTTCAATGAATTGAGCAGAAATTGAAACAATAGATAGTGCTGATGGTGGTTGAGTAGTAAATAATACAAAAACATCTCCTCAACAAATATGAGCAAAGTGAACAATTTCTCAAAATGAATTATGAAAAAATTATCTTACAAAAGATTTATTTGATCCTGAAATCTGAGATTTAGAAGAATCTAGTACTTGAGATGATTTAATTGATAAATGACTTGGTAGATATGTTTACTGAGTTTATAGAAAACCTACTTGAGCTGATTGGTCTGGAAATAACAAAACATGAACTTTTTATAATATTGCTTATACTATAAAAAAAGAATGAACAGATTATTACGTTACAAAAATAGTTTGAGATTATGATAGTTGATCTTGTTATGATGACGAAGCTGATTGTCCTGATACTTTAATTTGAGATTGAACAAACTTTTTAGTTGACGGTCAAGATCAATGAAAAGAAAAAGATAATACAACTGACTTAACTGATTTTGGTTCTAGTTCTACTAACCAATGAATTCCATATCCAATTACTGATTTTGAATAATTAATAAAAAAAATCTGAGATTAATCTCAGATTTTTTTTATTATACTAATTATATTTTTTTTATTTTCAAATTCTCTATTTTCGATTATTTCAAATCATGTTTTTTGAAATAAATATTCTAATTCATTTAATGAAAAAGAGTGATAATATCTATCAAATTCTCAAATTTTTATATTATAATCATACGAATCAAACTCATTTTTAGAATTTTCTATTCTAGAGTTAAAATATTTTTGATGATTAATTTCACTATTCAAACTCCAATTAGTCATAAAAATTATTCAATCTTTTTTTAATAATTTTTTGGCTTCATCAAGTACTAATTCCCTATCTTCTAATGAATATAAATGATGAAAAGATGCAACAAAAAAAATATAATCATATTTTTTTTCAAGATCAAATTCTTCCAAATTTAACATATCAACTACATAAAAATTATCATTTTTATGTAGTTTTTTTGCTTCTTCTATCATAGCTGATGAAGAATCACATCAAGTATATACAAATTTTTCAGTTGATATTTTATCAGATAAATGTGTTAATAATCTTCAATTACCACATCAAATATCAAGAATTTCAATTCAAGAAGTATTATCTAAATAATTATTTATAAAATAATCTATTTCTTCCCACTTCATATTTTTTCTACTTTTTGAAAAAGTTGAAGCAAAATTATTATAATCTACATTCATAAAATTACATTTTATTAGGCATATCTATTCATAAAATAGAAAAAGTATCTTTTAAAATTATTCAAAATAATTCTACAAGTTTTAATCTTGATATTTTTTTGTCAAAATCTTCTTCATTCAAAATATGAATATTATTATAAAAAGAATTAAAAGATTTTGTTATATCATAAGAATATTTACAAAGTAAATGCGGATGATTTGTTTTAGTCGCTTCTAGTAAAATATTTTCATAAATATAAAGATTTTTTATTAAATCAGTTTCTTCATCATTTTCAAAAATAATTTTATTATTAATATTACTCAAATCTTTTCAAAAATTTTCCAAAATTCTTATAGATCTAACATAAGCATATTGAATATAAGGTCAACTATTACCTTCAAAAGTCATAAATTCATCCCAATCAAAAATAACATCACTTTCTCTAGATTTTTTTAAATATCAATATTTTATAGCTCAAATTCAAATAATTTTTGATAATTCTTCTAATTCTTCTCAAACAATATCATCTCTTTTTTCTAGTATTATTTTTTTTGCTCTATTTTCTGATTCATCAAGTAAAGTGTCAAGCTTTATAATTCTACCCGAACGAGTAGACATTGCTCAATCTTTTAAGCTAATAAATCAATTTGAAGCATGAAAAAGTTCAGTATTATTAGTCCATCAAGCTTTTTTTGAGATTTCAAAAACTTGTTTTAAGTGCATTTGTTGTCTTGAATCAACAAAATAAACTATTTTTTCTGGGTTCCAATTTTGCATTCTATACTTAACTGCTGACAAATCAGAAGCCAAATATCAATGTGTTCAATCTCTTTTTTGTAACATACAACTAGGGATTTTTGAGTCTTCTCAAAAATCGACTCAAACAGAATTATCTTCGTTTTTTGTAGCAATATTTTTTTCAATCAATTCATTAACAATAGAATGCATATCATCTTTTAAATCTGGATAATTTTCTAGTTTTGGCAGATTTAATCATTCATAAAAACTTTCTCAAATATTATAATCTGGTTTAATATTCAATCTAGCTAATTGTTCATTCATCGAATCAATAGAATAACTAGTGAATTTTTTCCATAATTCTACTGAATCTGAATCTCAACTTGATAATAATTTGAACTCATTTCTTATTTTTTGTTCTAATTCTTCTGGATTTTTTTCAGTTTCAGAAGTTACTTTTACATATAATTCTAATAAATAATCAACTGCGTTTTCTTTTAGTTTTTGTTCATCTCACCAAGTTTTGTAAGCCAAAATTAATTTACCAAAAATTATTCACCAGTCTCAAATATGACTATCAGATACTACATTATATCCAAGTTTTTTGTAAGCATTTATCATTGCTTGTCATTGATTTGGAGTACACATATGTCAAATATGTAGTGGCTTTCAAACATTAGCTCAGATATAATCTATAAATATAGTTTTATCTTTTCAAGTTTTAGAAATATTATCAAAAAATTCTGAAGAATAAATATTTATAAACAAATCATTAAAACTAGATTTATTAAGAAAAATATTCAAATACGGTCAATCAACAGATGCTTTATCAATTAAATTATTTTGATTTATTTTTTCACTAATCTCTATTGCTATCAAATTAGGATTTTTCTTTAAATCTCTAGCTAACAAAAAAGCTCAAAAAGCAAAATCTCATAATTCTTTTTTTGGTGGAGTTTCTAATTTTATGTTTTGTATATCTAAATTATAAAGTGATTTTATAGTGTCTTTTAACAAAGAAATAAGTTTTTCTTCCATAATTAATTAAGTTTTTTAATTCATAAATTTCAAAAAATATTATACATAAAAAACACAAAAAATAAATATTTTTTAATATTAAAAAATATTTATTGACTTTTTTATAAAAATATTAACAATAAAAGTATCAAAAATTTAATATTGATATACTTAATATGCACAAAAAAGAACTTTTTAATGATTTATACAAAATAAATCAAGAATCAATAATAAATAAATCTACAAAAAGAATAGATAAAGATATAGCAAAAAATATAGTAAAAAACATAAACAATAACAAGTTAACAATAATATCTTGAGTAAAAAATACATGAAAATCAAAACATATTTCATATATTTTAAAAAAGACTAATATCGGTGAAAACTTTGTATATTTTGATAAGAAACTGGATCATTTTGATATAATAAAATCAAATATTGAACTATCTAACTATATCAATGTAGAAGAAAAAAAATATATAATACTAAAAAATATAAGTGAAATAAAAAATATAAAAATATTTTTAGCAGAATATTACAAAAAAGATAAAAAAATAATTATAATCTGAAATGATATAAGAATTCCAAACATCGAAAACATAGAAATCAAACCAAGTATCAAAAATATTGAGAATTTTGAAAAAAATACAAAATATTGATTATTTGATATAGTTAACTATTACAATTTTGATAAAAAAATAACAAAACTTATAACAAAAGAAATAATTAACGAATCTATAATAAATCTTAAGTGAGTAAAAAATATAAATATGTACTACTTAACTATTACATATTTAGCAAAAGTTAATAAATTTTTATCTATAAGAGAAATATTTAGAGAAATAAACGACTACCAAAAAATAGCTCCAAAAACCCTAAGTGATTATATAGATTTTAGTATACAAGAAAAAATAATAAAAAAAGTTGATATGTTTGATATCAAAAAATGAGATATAATCAACTGAAAATCAAAATATTATTTTATAGATAATTGAATCAGAAACTCATTAATGAATTTTACGCTAGAATATAAAACATTAAAAGAAAATCTTATTTTTGCTATACTTAACTATTACAATTTTGAAATTTATTGATGAAAAAACTGAATTTTTGAATTTACATTTTTAGTAAAAAAATATAACAAAAGAATTTATATTCATATATCAGAATCTACAGATAAAAATGAGATAAAAAAAGAAGTAAACAAATTATCAAAAATAAATGATAATTATAAAAAATACTTGATAGTTGATGATTTAAAAAAATACGCTTTTGAAAAAACTGTTTATGAAAAAGTAGAAATTATCGAACTAGAAGAGATAACAAAAAAAATCCCGTAGGGATTTTTTTTGTTATTAAGATTTGAAATCATCTTCATTAATATTATTAGCAATTGCATTAGCAATATTTTGTGCTGTAATATCATCAATATCATTTCTTGCCTTCAATTGATTTTCAATTTGTGAAATAAAATCAGTTTTAGTAATTTCTGATAAATTAATTCAAGAAACAATGTCATCAATATTTGCATTAGAATTTAATCAAGTAACATTTCAAGTATCATCAGTAGATAATTTTCATGATAAATCTAAGTTTTCATTATTATTAAGATTTATAATAACTTGATTTGCATTATTTCAATTATTTTGTTGCTGGTTGTTATTATTATTTTGTTGAGCAGATTGTGGATTGTTCATTTGTCTAATCAAATTATCTATATCATCTTGTCCTAATTGCGCATTTCTCGAAACATTTCACTCAAGAACTCAATATCATTGACTATCAAAACTAGTTTCAATTTTCTTAATAGCTTCCGCATATCATGTTCTACTATTAAAATTAATTCAATCTAAATCAATATTCAATTTTTCTGAAAATTGTTTAAGTATATCCTCTGTATCTAATCTTTTAGCTCACTCTGTATCTCAAATATTTTTTAAATATTCTCTCCAAGCTGGTGATAATGCTTGTGGACTATTAGCTGTTTCATAAGAACCACTTTTTAAATTAGATGAAAGAGTTTCAAGATTAGCTTTTTGTCAAGTTGAACTTGCATCTAAAAATGGCATATGCTTGTTCGTAAATGAAGTTGCTCTATCTCTTGCTGATTGATTAACATGTCATTCAACAGCTCATCAAACTGTTTTCATACTTTGCATGCTTTGTCATCCAAACACTGGTGCATATTGAGGAGACTTTGCTGCAAGTTGTCATACTTGATTTCATAATGAATAAAGAGGTTCAACGATTCATTTTGTAACTTCATTTGTTCTAAGAGCCGCCATAACTGCTCCCCATAAAACAACTATTCAAAATATTTTCATTATAAGAGTTCATACAACTCATAGAGCATTATCAGAAATTTTTCATAATAGTCATGTTATATTTTCTGGATTTGCAGGTGATCAAAGTATCTCTAGCTTAAATTCTCAAATATTTAAAACGTCTGATCAATCTTCAGTAGATTGAGTTAGTCTAACAGATGAATTATTTTCTGTTCAAGAAGTAGATGCTCACATTTGACTTCATATTACAAACATAAACAACATTCAAAAACTTAGTGCCAACATTGTATAAACAGGAACCATTGATAATGATATAAATTGTTTTATATTAAATTTATCAAAGAATTCTCATCATCCACTTGTTTTATCAAAAAAGTACATAAGTCAAAAAAGTGGTGATATCATTATATATATCCATATATAAATTCATCTAGTCATTAACACGAAAGCCAAAGCAATCATTAATATTGCATAAACTACAACAAATAATATATCAAATACTATTTTTACTATCAGGTCTCAAAGTGTTCTTATTGCAGATAAATCAGTAAAATTTAAATTATCAATATTTTCAATTCAAAGTATTCAGTAAGTATATAATCATAAAACTCAAAAAATTGAATCTGATGAATCTTGAGAATTCATAATATCAACTATTTTTTTTCTATTTTCTTCTCATTCTTCACAATTATAAAATTTATTTATATTTTCTTCTCATTCTTCTTCTGTTTCTTCATTTTCTCATCAAGTTGACCTAAAATCTAATGTACAATTTGTTGGGAGAGTAACTTCTCATATTTTTTGATTGAATCAACTAAAAGTATCAAAAGGCAAATTAACTGCAGAAATAGTCAAAATCGCAGAAATTGAAAGTATAAAATTAACCAAAAACCATGATATTGGAACTATTAAAATTCAAACAATAAATTTTGGAAGCGCTTGCTTTAGTTGATATTTATCTTGTCATTTTCATATAATATTCATAAATGCAATCCATATAAGAATAAAAGCAAATATAAAATATACAAGATTGGAAACCAAAATCCATATTTGTTTAAAATAAACATTTAAACCAAAAAGGTTACCGTTAATCCATTCTGGTGACAAAAACATAACTGATAAATAAGTAAGAAGTGACAAAAAAACTGTCACAAAAGAAGCAATCCATTGAACAATTGTTGAAACTGTTTCTTTTGCATTATTTACATCAAATCAATTTCCATCTGCAGCTAGAGCCATATCTCATGATAAAAATAGAAATGTGAATATTAAAGAAACAAAAAAAAGTATTTTTTTGTTTTGTTTGAAAAAATTTAATAAATTATTAATAATCATGGTTTGTAAATCTTAAACTTAAAATTATAGTTTCGTCTAAATATAAATAATCTTTTATAAAACTAATAGAATATTACCATATAATAATTTTTTAAGCAAAAAAAAAGAACCTAATAATAATTAGATTCTAAAAACTATTTTAGTTTTTCTTTTAATAATTCATTAAATATTTTTGGATTTCATTGTCATTTTGAAGCCTTCATACATTGTCATACAAAAAATCAAAAAATATTTTCATTTCATGATTTATAATCTTCAACCTGAGAAGTAAAATTAGCTAAAACTTCGTCAACTATTTTTTCTAAAGCTTCAGTATCATTTTTTTGTAAAAGATTATTTTCTTTTGCAATTATTTCTGATTTTCATCAGTTTTGGAATAATTCTTCTATAACTTGTTTTGAGTTAGTACTTGATAATTCATCATTATTTACTAATTCTATAACTTTTGCAAGTTCTTCAATATAAAATTTTAATTCATTTATTGAAGAAATTTCTTCTGATTCATTAATCATTGCAAGCAAAATAGTTGTTATATAAGAACAAGATTTTTTTGCATCATTAGTTAATTTTACTAATTCATCAAAATATTCTGATAAATCTCTAGAAGTAGTTAATAATCTAGCATCATCATCTGATAGTTTGAAATCATTCAAATATCTAAGTCTTTTATCTATTGGTAATTCTGGTATAGTAGATTTTGCTTCATCTATAAAATCGTCTTCTAAATTCAAAGCTAACAAATCTGGTTCTGGGAAATATCTATAATCCATTGCGTCTTCTTTACTTCTTTGAGAAGTTCAAACTCATTTATCATCATCCCATCATCTAGTTTCTTGATCAATTACTCAACCTCATTCTAAAATTTTTATTTGTCTTTTTGTTTCGTGATCTATAACTCTACCAATAGCAGAAAAAGAGTTTACATTTTTTGTTTCTGTTCTAGCTCATAATTCGCTACTTCATTCTGGCGCAACTGAAATATTTACATCACATCTCATTTGTCATTTTTCCATATCAGCATCACTAACATTACAAGCTCTCATTATTTTTTGAATTTCTTTTAAAAATTCCATAACTTCTTCTTTTGTGTGAAAAACTGGTTCAGTAACGATTTCCATTAATGGGCTTCAAGCTCTGTTAAAATCACAAAGAGTTTTTCCTCAAGCGTGAATTAGTTTTCAAGCATCGTTTTCTAAGTGCATATGATGAATTCAAAATTCTCTAACTTCTCATTCAACGATAGTTTTTACTGTTCATCTTCAAACTATTGGATCATACATTTGTGTGATTTGGTAAGCTGTTGGATTATCAGGATAAAAATATGTTTTTCTATCGAATCTAGAATATTTATTAACTTCACAGTTCATAGCCATTCATCAAATAAGTCACAATCTTACTACTTCTTCATTAAGAGCTGGAAGCATTCCAGGAAATCACATACAAACACTACAAACATTTTGGTTTGGTTCTGGCGCTAATTCTACAGCATTTTTACAAGAACAAAACATTTTTGTTTTTGATTTTATTCTTACATGTATTTCTAATCAAATTGTTGCTTTATATTTCATTTTTTTATAACCTAAATTAATAATTATAGTATATTTATAACTAAAAATTCATATTTTTCAATTAATTTTTCAAATTTTATTTGATTTAAATTTGTAATATGTTAAAATAAAAGTCGTAAAAAAAGTAGTTAAGTAAAAAAAGCCTTTATAATTTACTTAAAACCTTTTTGTACTTTTATATGATAATAATAAGTGAAAATATGGAAATACAAGTAAAAATACATGTTAACGCTGAAGAATCTAAAGAACCAACAGAAAGATTAGTAAAACATAATTTAGAAAATAAATTAGACAATTACTTAAAAAAATATAGTGATAAAGAGGATGCAGAATGAGTAATTGAAGTAAAAATTGAAAAAAATAAAAAAGATATGTTTGATTGAGTAGTTTCTGCAAAATTAGACACTGATAGTTTTAGATATTCTAGAGAAGATTACAAAAACTTAGATGATTTAATTAATCACTTATTTGATCATTTCAAAGAAGAATTATCAAGTAAATAAAAAAAATAAAACCTTTTAAGAGGTTTTATTTTTTTTTACAAAATTTCTCACAAAATATAATCCATAAAAACAATTCACTTTTCTCATAAAATGATTTTATTGTCTTGCATTACTAAATAATTATTTTCTATAAAATAATTTATTTTTTTTGTGTCTAGTTTTTTTGTGTATTTTTTATCTATTCAATTTGTCCTAAGTAAAAACATCATTTTTTCAATAAATTTATCTTCAGAAGTAACTTTGTCTTTTTTGATATTTTTTTTGGCATAATATTCCAAAAAACTTTCACTATTAGAAAATCTAGTATTATCCAAAAATCCGTGCGCACCTAATCAAAAAGCAAAAGTTGGTGTATGATTCCAATATCAAATATTATGTTTGCATTCATAACCAGGTTTTGAACTGTTTGATAATTCATAAAAATTAAATCATTTTTCATTCAAATTATTTTTTACACTCAAATATTCTTCCAAAAAATATTTCTCTCATAATCAAGTTTTTGACCAGCTATCAGGATACGTGATATTATCAAAACTAGATTCTTTTTCTTCTGGGATATCAAAATATTCTTCTAACATATAAACTGAAATATGTTTTATAAAATCATATTTTTGTAATAAAAAATCTATATTTTTATTTATTTCTCACTTTTCAACAAATGGCAAACCAATAATAAAATCTATGGAAAAATTATCGAATCAAATCTTCAAGACATTTTCCAAAGCTTCAATTATGCTTCATTTATCAGCTCTTCAAATTTCTTCAAGAGATTTTTCGTTCAGTGTCTGAACTCACATACTTATTCTATTTATTCACAAATTTTTCCATCAAATAATATTTTCTTTTGTTACATTTTCTGGAGTTGTTTCTATTGAGATTTCAATATTTTGTGAAAAAATAAATTTTTCTCTTAAAATTTTAAAAATATTTTCAAACTGAGAAATTTTTAAAACTCAAGGAGTTCCTCATCAAAAATAAATAGTTTGTAATTCTTGCTTTTCTAAGAAATTATTTTCTTTTATTTCTTTACACAGAAAAGTTACATAATTTTGAATTTGTAAATCTTGAGTTATTCAAAAAGATGCAAATCTACAATATTTACATTTACTACTACAAAACGGAATATGGATATAACAATTATTTTTTTTCATATTTTTTATTAAAATTAAAACCAAAACAAATGTTTTGGTTTTCTATTTTATTTAATTATTCACAACTTCTTGATAAATTTTCAAAACTTACAACTTTATTCGTTCTACAAATTATAGAAGTTCTGAATTCATCAAAATTTGATTCAGCATAAGGAGAATTATCTAATATTTTTGGTAATTCTCTGTCATAAATTATTTTTATTCATTTATCAAAACTAGATAAATTATATTCATCTACCGCAAAGTCTTCTAATACTACATTAAAATCACTATGAATTTTTTTTGGTAAAAATTCTTGATCCAGAGAAAGTAATCCAGGTAAAAAATAAGAAAAGTTATTTAAAAATGTAGTTGCTCAAATATCTGATGATAAATAAGTTAAAAAATCTTGTGCTAAAGGCAAATTATTTGTATCTTTATTAATTACAAAATAATCATAATTAGCTAAATAATTCCCTTCTCAAGAAAAATATTGAGGAAAAACTCTAGCTTGTAAGAATGAAGTCGAATATCAATATTCTCAAATATCATTAATCATACTAGGATATCAAACAACCATATTTATTTCTCATCTCGAAAATAGATACAAAGAGTTTTCTCACATATTAGTTAATTCATTAAATCTGGAATCAAAACTATTATCTCCAGATTCATCTCAATAAAGCAAATATGAAGTTAGTCACTGTTTCAAAATATTTCCTGTTACATCTCAAACTGACTCTACATCTCATTCTAACATAAAAAATTGAGTTAAAATATCTGCTGAATTTTTAACAGTTGTTCAATTTCAGATACCAAGCGGAACAATTCAAGGATTTCTTTCTGATAATCTAGCTATTATATTATTCAAACTAGAAATATTATCCAAGTCAGAATGTCTTACTTGAGCTCTGTTATAAAAAATTCATAATGTTTCATATCAAACTGGAATTCATTTCAAAAATTCATTATCTCATGTTCAAGAAATCAAATCGTCACTAAAAATTCATTTGTATCTTTTTCTAAAATCATTTGGTGAAATTACATTTGTAGGAATTCACATTACTTGATTTGAAAAAATTGAATTTTCTTCGTTATTATTTAATACAAATAAATCTGGTCAAACTCAAGAAGATATTGCAGAAGTTAGTGCATAAGTATAATCTTCATAACTAGGAAAAGTTTCAATTATAATATTTTTAGATTGATATGAATTATTAAAATTTTTAAATCAATCAATAATATTGTAAGTATTTTCTCATCCATCTCAAATCATCCAGATTTTAAAAGTATTTTCTGGTGACGTATCAGTATTATTTTCTTCTCAAGAATTAGCTGTTAACAATAAAAAAATTAATGATAACAAAATAATTGCTCAGACAATTATAAAAATTATTTTATTTTTATTTAATTCCATATTTTATTTTTATATATTAGATTGTAAATGTAAATGAATATGCATAACTTCTTGTCATCATTTTTTTCATACATTAAATTTTAATTTGTATCATTCTTGAATTCATAAATCTTTTGCAACTTTTTTTGCAACAAAAAACATTTCAGCTAATAATTCTCAATCTTTTTCTTCCAAATGATTAATAGTTGGAATTTCTTTTTTAGGAATAATTAAAAGATGAGTTTTTGCTTTTGGGTTAATATCTTTTATAACAATAATTCTTTCATTTTCAAAAACTATATCACTAGGAATCTCTCTATTTATTATTTTTGTAAAAATAGTACTCATAAATTAATAATTTACTTCATTAAAATTAAAATCACTTTCATTATATTCCAAATAATCTTCTTCAAATGATCAAAAAATTATTGAAATATATCATAATAAAGATAAAATTATCATAATTATTAATAATAATTTTGTATATTTTTGTATATTACTAGAAAAATTTATAAAATTATAAGCGTGTACTTTCGCAACCATAAAAAATCACCAAAGTATTACCAATAACAAAGTATAAATTCATAAATAAATTAATATCATTTGGAAATTATTAAATAATAATTATAATCTTTAATTATTAATGCTAATTATAACTCATATTTTTTATTTGCAAATTTTAAAATTGTTTGATATAATTAAAACATAAATATTTAAAAATTAAAAAAACAAATATGGCTGAAATAAATCATAACTGAAAAACATTTAAAATAAATGATCAAGTTCAAGCAGATTATAATGAGCTTGTAAATCTAATCATAGAAACAGAATCTATGGATGACGATGAAAAACAATATTGGTTTGATATTATGCCTTCAATGACAGATAGTCAAGTTGATAGACTTTTTAATATTTTGGATACTGAAAAGAAAAAACTAGAAGCATTAGAAAGTAAATATCAAAACGAAATCAAAAATTTAAACGAAAAACATTTGATAGAATGGCAAGAATTCCAACTAAAAGATTCTAAAAGTAAAATAAAAAAAGAACAAGCAAAAGATGAAGAAGAAGATGCAGAAGATGTCTTAAAAATGTTAAACGATTTATAAAAAACAAGATAATAATTTTTTAGTAAAAAATTATTATCTTGTTTTTTTAAGTTCTAATATAGCATAAACTCTATCAACAAAGTCTAAATCATTTCAATAAACTCAAAGAATCTCTGCTAATCCTCCATCATTTTCTGAAGAATACAAAACTTCTAAAACTCTATTCTGAATAAAACGATTTTGTTCAGAATTATTTTTATTATTATTTATTAAAGTTTCTCACATAGATAATAATTGATTTAAATTATTCATTTTTCATTTAAATTAAAAAAATAATATTTATAAGTGTATTACTTATAAATATTATTCTTTATTTGTCAATTAAAAATCACTTTCGTGTTCCATTTCTTTTTTAACTTCTTCTAAATGAAATTCAGAAACATCAACATCATCTTCATCTGGATCAAAATATTGATCTGATAATTTATCATTTTCTGTTGATTGATTATTAATTTTTCTATATTGTTTACCAGCTGGAATTAATCTACCGATAATTACATTTTCTTTCATTTCTTTAAATTTATCTATTTTTCAAGATACAGAACCATCAACTAGCACTCTAACTGTTTCTTGAAACGAAGCAGCAGATAACCATGATTCAGTATAAAGTGAAATTTTTGTAATACCAAGCAATAATCTTTCAGCGATACCTGATTTTTTACCTTCTTTAATAAGTTTGTTACTTTCATTATTAAATTTGATAATATCAACAATATCTCATGGAAAAAATTCACTATCTCATTTCGAAGTAACTCTAACTCTAGAAAACATTTGTCTAACAATAATCTCAATATGCTTTGAATTAACTGTTTGTCATTGAGAAGAATAAATTGCCTTTACTTCATCAACGATATATTGTTCTGCAGCTAATATTCAAGCAACATCTTTTAATTTTTGTAGATTTAATGCTCATTCAGTAATTTTTTGTCATTTTGAGATTTTATCTCCAGATTTAACTAAAATAGTTTTACCTGCAGGAAATCTATATTCAACAGTTCTAGGTTCAACATCTTTTACATGTATTACACCTGGTTCTATTTTTTTAACTTCTCAAGCAAAAGTTGCATTAATTTTTTGTTTATCTTTATTAGATCTAGCTATGATTTGTTTTGGTTTTATTGCTTGTCATACTTTAACAGCAACATCATAATTAGCTTCTTCATAATAATATTCTTCAACTGATAATCATTCTGAAACAACTCTAATAACTAAGTCATCATTTGTTCTTTCTACTTCAACTACTCAGTCTAAGTCAGATATTTCAGCAACAGCTTTTGGATTTCTAGCTTCAAAAAGTTCTTCAACTCTAGATAAACCTTGTGTCATATCTCAACCTTCTTTTGCAACTCAACCAGAGTGAAAAGTTCTCATCGTTAATTGTGTACCTGGTTCTCAAATCGAGTGAGCAGCAACAACACCAATTGGAGCTCAAATTTCTGTTTCTCTATTTAATCACAAGTCTAAACCATAACAAGATTTACAAACTCAACCTTCTGTTTCACAAGTTAATACTGATCTTATATCAACTCTTTTTACATTATTAGCATTAATTTTTTTCAAAATTTCATTATCAATAATAGTTCTAGCTTTTATTAAAACAGTACCATCATCGGCTAAAATGTCATTTGCAACAGTGTGTGAATAAATTCTATCTTCAAACTTTTCCTCAAAACTTCAAGTTTTTTCTCATCTAATTACAGTCTTAAAATGAACTGTTTTACAATCTTCTTCTTTTACAATAATATTTTGACTTGAATCAACTAATCTTCTAGTTAAGTAACCAGATTGAGCAGTTTTTAATGCAGTATCTGATTTACCTTTTCTTCAACCGTGAGTCGCAATAAAATATTCAAGAGTAGAAAATCATTCTTTTAGAGTAGATTGAATTGGTAACTCAATTGTTGCACCACTAGTAGAAGATACTAATCATTTCATTCAACATAACTGAGTAATATTTCACCAGTTTCATCTAGCTCCTGAATCAATAAAGTTATAAATATGATTATTTGGTAAAAATAATTCTTTCATTTCAGATTCAATAACTTTTTTTACGTCAGCCCAAATTTTAATTGATTGAGAATATTTTTCTTCCTCAGTCATAAAACCGTGCCACCATTTTTTTTGTATGTATTTTACTTTTTCTCCAGCTTCTTCTAGTAATTCTTTTTTGTTTTCTGGAATTACCATATCATCTTTTGAAATAGATAATCATGAAATAGTAGAATATTTATATCAAAAATCTTTAATTTTATCTACAAATTTTGCAGTTTTTTCAGCTCATAATTCCTCAAATGATCTAGCTAATATTTTTTGTACAGCTCATTTTTTTAATGTTTCATTAATAAAACCTAATTCTTCTGGAACTATTTTATTGAATAATAATCTACCGTAATTAGTTTCTTCAATTTTTCAGTTAATTCTAACTCTTATTGGAGATTTTATTCAAATAGTACCTGCTTCGTAAGCTAACTCAACATCATTTAAATCAATAAAAACTTTTCAAGCTCATTTTCAGTTTTCATCTGTAGCAGTTACATAATAACAACCAAGAATCATATCTTGAGAAGGAGCAACAATTGGTTCTCAGTTTGAAGGGTTAAGTAAATTTTTTGATGTAACCATCAAATCTCTTGCTTCTGCTTGAGCTTTTTCAGTAATAGGTAAATGAACAGCCATTTGGTCACCATCAAAGTCAGCATTAAATGCAGGACAAGTTAATGGGTGCAATTGAATTGCCTTACCTTCAACTAAAACCGGTTTAAACGCTTGGATTGATAATTTATGAAGAGTAGGGGCTCTGTTCATCAAAACATATCTTCCTTCAATAACTTCATCAAGTGCATCCCAAACTTCTTTTGATCATTTTTCTACATACTTTTCCGCATGTTTGATATTATAAACAAGTCCATCTTCAATAAGTTTTGCAATTACAAATGGTTTAAAAAGTATTAATGCCATTGTTTTTGGTAAACCACATTGATCCATTTCAAGTTCAGGACCTACAACAATTACAGATCTAGCAGAATAATCAACTCTCTTCCCTAATAAGTTTTGTCTAAATCTACCTTGTTTACCTTTTAAAACTTCTGTTAAAGATTTTAATTTTTTCTTATTTGCAGTAACAAAACCAGATCTATTTGTTCTAGTTTCACCAGTTAATAACATATCAACTGATTCTTGAAGCATTCTTTTTTCATTTTTTAGAATAACGTCAGGAGCACCTAATTCAATAAGTTTTTTAAGTCTGTTATTTCTATTAATAACTCTTCTATATAAATCATTCAAGTCAGAACTTGCAAATCTTCAACCATCTAATTGAATCATTGGTCTAAGATCTGGTGGTATAATTGGAAGAGCTTCTAGGATAAACCACTCTGGTCTTTGTCATGATTTTAACAAACTTGAAGCTAACTTAATTTTTTGAAGAATTTTCTTTTGTTTGATTTGAGTAGAATTTTTTAATTCTATTTCTTGTTGTTCAATAAATTGTAATAAATCTATTCTTTCAAGAAGTGCTTTAATATATTCTGCTCAAGTACCTCATTTAAAAACATGTGGAAACCTTGATTCTAAAACTCTATATTCTAATTCTCAAATAACAGCTCAGATTTGAAGAGTTTTTAATCAATCTCTTAATTCTTCAAACTCTTCTGTCAATTCATCAATTTTCGACATCAAGAAAGCTTCTTGAATTTTGAAATCTTTTTCATTAATTTCTGAATTTTCTTTTTTTATTTTTAGTTCATTTAATTCTCTTTGAACTTCTTTTTGTAATTCTGATTTTGAAACTTTATATTTATCATCTAGATCTTTATTTGCTTCTTCTAATCTTTCTGGAAAAATATCAGTAATAATATAAGAAGCAAAATAAACTACTTGTTCTAATTTTTTTACTGGTAAATCTAAAAGTAAACCAATTCTACCTGGAACTGATTTTAAATACCAAGTATGTACAACTGGAGCATATAAATCAATATGAGCCATTCTTTCTCTTCTTGTAGAAGCTTTTGTAACTTCAACTCAACATCTTTCACAAACTATTCATTTGTATCTAATTCTTTTATATTTACCACACGCACATTCATAATTTTTTCTAGGACCAAATATTTGTTCACAGAATAAACCTCATCTTTCTGGTCTTTGAGTTCTATAGTTTATTGTTTCACTTATTAAAACTTTACCATGAGATAAAGATCTAATTCTTTCAGGACTAGCAATTCATAGAGATATTCAAGCTAAATTATCTAAATTTTTTCATTTAGTAATATCTTTTTTACCTATATCTTTTGCTATTTCTGAGAAATCAGTGATTTTGTCATTTAGAAAATTATCTAAAGATTTATCAAACATTATGATTATTAATTAGAGATTAAAAATTTTTTTATCAAAGAAGAAAAATATTATTTTTCTTCTTTTTTATTTTCTTCACCATTTTGTACTTTGTTTTCTATTCTTATAACTTCGTCATATCTTGCTTCTGCTTCTGCTTCTTTTGCTTCTAATTCTTCTTTGTCTAATAAATCTAAGTCTAATCAAATAGATTGTAATTCTTTTAATAGTACATTAAATGATTCAGGAATATTTGGTTTTTTAATTGGAGCATTTTTAACAATAGCTTCATATGCTTGAGTTCTACCTGCAACATCATCTGATTTTATAGTAATCATTTCTTGTAAAATATTTGATGCAGCATAAGCCTCTAAAGCCCAAACCTCCATTTCTCAGAATCTTTGACCTCAGTTTTGAGCCTTACCTCAAAGTGGTTGTTGAGTTACCATAGAATATGGTCAAACAGATCTAGCATGAATTTTTTCTTCAACCAAGTGGTGAAGTTTTAGCATAAATTTGATTCAAACAACAGTTCTTTCTTTGAAAGGTTCT
>JBEPWB010000006.1:0-4091 GCA_041642635.1 bacterium | reverse complement strand
TCTTCATGTTTCTCAATCTGTTAATTGAACTTTACCATCTGGTTCCATTCCTGATTTTACCATCAAATCAGTAATTTGATCAATTGACATTCAGTTAAGAATTGGAGTAGCAACAGTTATTCATAATCTTTTTGCAGCCATACCCAAGTGAGTTTCTAGTACTTGTCAAATGTTCATACGAGAAACTACTCATAGCGGATTCAAAATAATATCAACTGGAGTACCGTCTTCCATAAATGGCATATCTTCAACTGGAACAATTCTAGAAATAATTCATTTGTTACCATGTCTTCAAGCCATTTTATCTCAAACTTCGATTTTTCTTGTAGCAGCTACAAAAACTTTTACTTGTTTGAAAACTCAAGTAGGTAAATTATCTCAGTTTTCTCTTTTTAAGATATGAACTTGTAAAATTTTACCACCTTGCCCTGAAGGTAATCTAAGTGAACTATCTTTTACATCTTTTGATTTATCACCAAAAATTGCTCTTAATAATCTTTCTTCTGGAGATAATTCTTGTTCTCCTTTTGGAGTAATTTTACCTACCAAAATATCTCAACCTTTAACATTTGCTCATTCTCTAATTATACCATCAATGTCTAAATCTTTTAATTTTGCACTTGAAACATTAGGAATATCATCAGTAGTTTGTTCAGGTCATAGTTTTGTTTCTCTAACGTCAAGAGTATATTCGTTTATATGAACTGAAGTATAATAATCGTCTTCTACTAATTTTGAAGAAATAATAACAGCATCCTCATAGTTATAACCTTTCCAAGGCATATACGCTACTACTAAGTTTCTTCAAATAGCTAATTCTCAATTATTAATAGCATGTCAGTCACATAAAACATCTCATTTAAAGACTTGTTGTCAATGAGAAACAACTGGTTTTTGATGAATAATCATATCATGATTTGATCTCTTGAAAGTTGTCAATTCATATATTTTTTTATTACCATTTTTGTATAATACAGTGATATGTTTAGCATCCACTCAGATAACTTCTCAGTCATCTTCAGCCAAAATAACATAACCTGATCATTCTCAAACAGTTCTTTCCATACCAGTACCTACAATTGGAGCTTCTGGAGCAACTAATGGAACAGCTTGTCTCATCATGTTAGAACCCATTTCCGCTCTTGTCGCATCATCATGTTCCAAAAATGGAAGTAGTGAAGTTTCAATTGACATAGTTTGTTTTGGAGAAACATCAATATGCGTAACTTCTCTAACATAAGAAATAGTTGGTTCATTACCAGCTCTAGCAGATAATCTTGTTGATTTAAAATTATCATATTCATCAACTGGAGAAGTAGCTTCAGCAATAGTTAAAACTCTTTCTTGGTGAGCATCAAAATAATCATATTTTTCTGAAACATATCATCTAACGTCTATTTTTTTAGCGCTAATTTTTTCTTTTAATTCTTTAGCTTGTTCAGCAGTAATATATTTTTTATCTTCAACTAAAACTTTTCAATCATCTCATTTAATATCTCAAAGAGCTATTCTATTTACAGGTGATTTTCCATCATTTTTTACATCATGATGAACAGTTCTAAATGGAGTTAATATAAAACCATATTTATCTACTTTTGCATATGATGCAAAGTGAAGTACAAGTCAAATATTTGGTCCTTCTGGAGTTGCAATTGGACATATTCTACCATATTGAGTCGGGTGAACATCTCTAACTTCAAAAGAAGCTCTTTCTCTAGTTAATCAACCAGGTCAAAGAGCAGAAACTCTTCTCTTGTGTCATACTTCTGAAAGTGGATTTGATTGATCCATAAATTGTGATAATTGAGAACTTCAGAAAAATTCTTTCATTATAGCAACGATTGGTCTTGAGTTGATAAATGTTCATGGAGTTGCATCATCCATTTCAACAATAGTCATTCTGTCTTTTGCAATTCTTTCCATTCTAGCAATACCAACTTTTATTTTATCAATTACTAATTCTCAAACTGATCTTACTCTTCTGTTTTCTAAGTGATCAATATCATCAATAAAATGATCTTTTGCTCAGTAAACTAGATTTAAGTAATATTTTAGTGAAACAACCAAGTCTTCAAGTCATAAAAATTTTCAATTTTCATCTTCATAGTTTGTTTGGATTCCTAATTTTGATTTCATTTTTAATCTTGCAATTTCTCACAAATCAAATCTTTTTTCATCAAAAAAAGTAACTTGAAATAATTCTTCAACTCTTTCATCAGTTGCTAAATCACCTGGTCTTAATAGTTTATAAATAGAATGCAAAGCCTCCATTCTATTAGTTGTTTTATCTTTTTCAAGTGTTGGTCAAATATTATTTGCAATAATATCATCTCCCAAACCACTAAACGCTTCTAAAATTTGAGCATTTGATTCTAAACCATAAGCTCTTAGTATTACTGAAATTGGTAATTTTCTTTTTTTATCAATTTTTACATTAATAATTCATTTTTTTTCAATATCAATTTCAAACCAAGAACCTCTAGCAGGAATAATTTTTAAAGCATATCCTTCTTCTCAAGTAGTAAAAAATATACCAGTTGATCTAACTATTTGGTTAACAATTACTCTTTCAATTCAGTTAACAATAAAAGTTGCCATATCAGTCATAAGAGGAATACCTCCCATATAAACATCTTGTTCTTTTATTTCTCAAGTCTCTTTATTTAACATTTCAAGTCTCACTTTTAAAGGAGCTTCGTAATTAAGTCTTTTTCTTGTACTTGTTACTGGATCGTATTTTGGTTCTTCTAGATTAAATCCTTTATAATAAATATCTACCTTTTCTCATGAGTGATCCGAAATAGGAAAACTTTCAGAAAAAACTCTATCAATTCCATTTTGTAAAAAATCATTATAAGAATCTAATTGAACCTCAAGTAAATCTGGAATTCATACAACAGATTTATCATTTGTAAAAAAATGACGACCCTTTATGTCATACAAACTTCCAACTTCAACATTTTTAGAAGTATTTTTTGCCATATTAAAACAAATTTATTTAATAAATATAAAATATTTGTTTTTTGAGACTTGTTTTCAGAATTACACAATCATAATGCCTCTCATTTTTCGAATATACGAAAAAATGCCCTACTTTGTCAGAAGAACACAATCAAAAGTAGTGCAAACGTGGGTATTATAAGTAAAAATAGCCAAAAAGCAAAAGTTTTTTTGACTAAAATTTGATATATTTTATTTTTAAAATAAAATATATTGTAAAAAATAAATTACTAAAAAAATAAAAAAAATGCCAACTAATTTTAAACAAAGAAATATAGAAACAGAGTCCAAAAAAAGTAATGTTTTATTTAGATTAATAAAATTATTTATATGGATATGAATAATTTTTTTTATTTTCGGAATTTATAATTATTCAAGTTTTACTAATTCTTATATTATAGAAAATGAAACAATATTAAATATTGAAAGTAATGATAATTTTAAAACCCTAAGATCTAAAGTAGATTGACTAGATAATTTATGGTATGATATTTATTTGAATCAAAATGAGCCTGATTTTATACTAAGAAAGTGAACATATAGAATACCTGAAAATTCAAATATTTCAGAATTATTTGAAGCACTAAAAACTCCGATAGTTGACGAAATGAATTTGACTATTTTAGAATGATGGAATATTTTTGATATTGATGAATATTTGGCTGATTTATGATTAATCGAAGAAAAAGAATACATTGAGTATGTTGAGAATACTGAAAAAATAATACAATTATGAGAATTTTATAATTTCATTGGTAATCAAGAAACTTTAGAATGATTTTTATATCCAGATACGTACAGAGTTTCTACTAATTTTAAAATAAATAATTTTGTAATTCAACAATTAGATAATTTTGAGAATAGAGTCTATAGCACTATTTTTAGTGAATATGATATAGATACAATAAACGATGTTGTAAATTTGGCCTCAATAGTAGAAAAAGAAGAAAGAGTTGCTTCTGAAAAACCAATAGTTGCTTGAATATTGAAAAAAAGACTTAATAATTGATGGATGATTTGAGCTGATATAACTGTTTGTTACCCTTACAGACTTACAAGTGAAGAATGTAAAATGGTGGTTTCAAAATATA
>JBEPWB010000005.1:0-39542 GCA_041642635.1 bacterium | reverse complement strand
ACTAGACCAAAGAAAAGTACGATTACCACGATACCTGTAGGTAGAAACTGAAGAGTCACGATAACCTGCTAATGGAATTTTTAGTGCATTTGCTAAGTTATTAGTATCATTTTTTGATAAACTACTGTGTCAACTCCACCCAATTCATGTTCATCAACATTGCCATCAAGTTAATGATGAATCAAGACATTTTTTTCATACCAAATAATTTACTAAGTTTATCCACTCTTGATCTTTTGGAACACGCCATCAAGATGGACAAGCACTATCAATATTATTCCAAGTATATAATTTTCACCATATTGTATCAAATTCACTATCTCATTTTGAATTACTTCAAGCTTCTTGTTTTAAATCAAAAAATTTTTTTGCCGAAGAATTACTTGACATAATACTATTTCAAACTGCACAATCTGAATCATTTGCATTATTTATTCAATCATAATTAAAGCAGTTTCAAATTGTTCAACTGTTTTGTTGTCACCAATCTATTCAATTTCACAATGTTGAATTACATCATGCCCAAATTTGATCATATTCTCAATCATAATTTGTATCAAATGCTACATCTGAAAAATTACAATTTGAATCCTGTTTTGACCATGATGTTAAATCTATTTTTGGTAAATTTGATTTTATTAATAATTTTGCAATTTGTAATCATGCTCATATTTCTGATGATTCTCTATTTATTACTGGTATATACTCCGTAGTATTTCATGATAAATCTATATCTGTTGGAGTTTCTAGTTGTTGAACTGGTGTTTTTGTTATTCATTCTAGTAGAGTTCATACTGAATCTCATATAGGATAGGCGTTTCTATTAGTATAATCTGCATAAGTTTTAGTTATTAGATTATTAGATATTGTATTTCAACTTTCTAACATTGCTAATAATTGAAATTTTGATCTATTTCAATTAGTTGTATATGTATAGTAACTATTATCACTAGGATCTTTTACATCACTTACCTTTATGCTATTTAATACTCATGATCAAGCATATCATTGATAAGTGTATATATTTGCTCAACTTCATACAAGTATATTATTATCTGGAACTACAACTATTCATTCTTTAGCCTGATATAATTGCAATCATGTTCTTATTTGTGATAAATCACTCACTCTTTTACTATCTCTAGATTCTTCAGAATAACCTTTGAAAGAAATAAATGCTATTGTTCAAAGTATTGATAATATTGTTATTACAACAATTAATTCTACCAATGTAAAACCTTTTTTGTTTTGCATAAGAAATAATTATATTTTAAAATATATTTTTTCGAGTTTTACTTAAAAACCTAAGTAAATTTTTTTACTTAGGTTTTATTTAATACATTTTTACTTTTTTTGCAAGTTTATTTTTATTTTTTGGCTTGACAAGGAGAAAGTTTTAGATTTGAATATAAAAAAGAGACCTAAAGGTCTCTTTTTTGTTTTAATTGTATCAAAACTTCATAATCATAATTATAAGTTTTCATTTTATAATTATTTCAAACTTGATACTCTTTTGGTATTTTTCAGTCAAAATCATACAAAATACTGTATCATTTTTTGATAACTTTATCAGGATTATTTGATAAGATCTTATTATAAGTATTTTCTAAATTATTTTTAAGTAAATTTTTTTGAAAAATAATTTTGTTAGAAATATTAAGAGTTTTCAAATTATTTTGATATTTTTTTATTTTTGAGCTAAATTGCAAAGGAATATTTCTTGATAAATATCAAATATCTTTTTTATATTTATCTGAAAAAATATTTATTTTATTATTAATATAGTCAAATTCCCTATCTATATTTTTTTTGTAATCATCATAAATATCAATAAGTTTATTCGCTGCTTCACTAGGAGTTTTGCAATCAAAATACGAAACCATATCTAAAATACTCTTGTCAACTGTATGTCAAACCGCCGACATTACAGGAATATTATAATTACAAACTTCATAAGCCAAATCAAAATCATTTCACCAATTCATTCACTCACTTCATCATCCTCACCTAATTATAGCAACCAAATTATATTTAGTTCAAGTAGAATTTTTTTCTTTAATTTTTTCCAAATTATTCAGTACTTCCAAACTAGCTTTTTCTCAATGAACAAGAGAATTAAAAATTTCAATCTCAAAATCAAAACCAGATTCAACTAAAATAGTTTGAAAATCTCTAAATCATTCACTTTTTGATCAAGTAATTACTGCAATTTTAAATTTTGGAAATCATAGATTTGTAGAATGATTATTTTGAAAAATTCAAGCTTTCATTAATTCAGAAATATTTTGTTTTTTTTGTTTTTCTAATCATCAAACAAAAAAATCACTGTGAATTTTTGAAATATTTATAGAAAAATTATATGTTTTATGAAAAGTAGCTTTTGCTGTAAATAACAATTTTTTTCAAACTAATTCTTGAATATCACTAACTCACGTTTCGTGTAAAAAAGACATTACAACTCTTGGATTAAAAATATTTGCTCTAGCTGAATCAATTATTTTTCAATTTTTTATTTCTATCAATTCAAAATAATAAAATTGTCTATTTTGTTTTATCGATTTTACCTCAGCTTCAATCATATAATCGTAATATCAGATTATTTCATCAAATTGTCATTTTACAATTTCTAAAAATTCTGATAACAATAATTTTTTTTGCTGTAACATTTTAATTTGTATTAGATTCTAATTTTTCATCTAGCAATAATAATTTTGAATTACAAAAATCATATAGTTTTTTTGCTTCATCTTGTAGTTTTATCAATTCATCAACATCAATTATTTCTTCTGCATCAAGTATTTCAGAGATTTCTAAAAGTCTAGTATAGCAATCTTTAAAATTTTGTTTTTTAGGAGGCATAAATAGTTTTTTATAAAATAAGTCATAAAAATATAATACAAAAAAATATATATTTTCAAAACAAAAATAAACAAATTGATTAATAAAAAAAATTAATTATAGTTAAATAAAAATAATAATTTAATAAAAAATATGCAAACAAATTTTTGGCAAAAATTAATAACTATTTTTTGGAAACAAAATAATTGGCACAAACACGGTGTTTTAATACATACTTTAAAAGTAACTTTTTTTGTAATAAAAAATAAACAATACAAAATGATTCCGGCAGGATTACTTCACGATATTGGAAAACCAGCAACATCAAAAGTTATTAACAAAAAAAATATGATTTTTTCTTTTCACTGACACGAAGAAAAATCTTATCAAATAATAAAAAATTGGCCTTTTATTTCTGAATATACAAAACAAATAGTTAGATGGCATTATCTTATAAGATGAACAAAAAAAGCTTTGCAAAAAAGCCTTGATACAACAAAAACTGAAAAATATAGAAAACACTGGAAAAATGAGCATTTAAGACAAAAAAAAATCTGGGAAGAACTAGATAATAATACAAAAAAAGATTTAGAAATATTTTTTGAGTTTGATGAATTATGAAAATAAAAAATACTAATAAAAATATTAGTATTTTTTATTTGACATTTTTGTTTTATAAGTTATAAATAAGAAATATTATTATATAATTAATAAAATTTTTATTATGTCAAATATCTGAATAAATAATAACCTTCCTGATTTAGAACAAAATAATTCTCAAAATTCAAAAAATATATTTAGAACAAATAATTTTTCTAAATATATTTTGGCTGTTTCATTATCAATAAGCTCAATTATTATGAGTGAAAAATCTAATGCAGAGGAAGAAATTCAAGACCTTTCTCAAAATGAAACTTCTCAAAGAATAAACGATTCTAGAGAAATTATCAATGTACTTTCAGATTTTTTTACTGAACAAAATATTGAATTAGATAAAACAAAATTGGATGATTTATATGATCAATATTTTGAATGAAAAATATGACCTAACACAAAATTATATTTAAAAAATATTTTATTAGAAGGATATTTATGAATGCTTGAAGAATGATATAGTGTAGTATGATATCAAGAACTAGATGAATTAGTAGAAAAAATAGATGAGTTAAGTAACTGAGAAATATCAATTAATTTTTGAGATTCTATGCCTCAAGATTCAGAATTTAATGAAAAAATAACTATTGTTTGAGAAATTTCTAATAATAATTTGAGAATACAAGAAAGTTGATGGAATTTATTTAGTAATAAAAATGAAACTCAAATAAATATTAATAATAAAAATTTGGTAAATGTTTTTGTTTCTGATATTCCAAATAGTTTCAATAATTCTCTAAATAGAATTATTGAAATAAATAATAAATATATAGAACTAAGACAACAATTAAGAAATTCAAAACAAACAATTGATTCTTTAGAGTTTGATATTAGAGAATTAAATGAAACTTTGTCTAAAAATGAACAAGATTATAATCAAGAAATCCAAAGATTAGAAGAAGAAAAAAATCAAAATATTTCTCAACTGGAACAAAGCCTTGATAATGAAATTGCTGAATTAACAGAAAAACATGCACAAGAAATTTCTGATTTTGAAGAAAGAATTTATACAAAAAATTCTGAAATCGAAGAATTAAGAAATAATCATAATAGAGAAATAGAAAATTTGAGAGCAACAAATTTAAGAGAAAAATCTAGAGTCGAAGATGAAGCAAATCAAAGGATCGTAAATTTACAAAATGCATTTAATCTTGATAGGAATGAATATATTGAAGAAATTGAAGAATTAGAAGAAGAAATTGAAAATAATAGAAGAGTTAATCAAACTCAAACTCAAACTTTAAGCGCTCAAATTGAAGAATTAACAAATTCTAATGAAGAATTATCAGATGAAAATTCTAATTTGAGAAATAATATTTCTGAATTGAATAAAAGTTTGGAAATTATCAGAGAAAAAGAAGCTTCTATAACAGAAGAATTATCAAGAAAAGAAATCGAGGTTGATACTTTGATAGAAGAAAAAAATCAATTAGTCTCACAAATAAATACAGTTGGTGATGCTAGATGAGAACTTTTAAATCAAACGCAAGAAAGCTTAAGAGATTCTGAATCATTAAATCAAAGACTGAACAATAGAATTGCTCAATTAGATATAGAAGTTGCTAACTTAATAAGTCAAATTTCTTGATTAGAACAAGAAAAATCTGAATTATTAGAATTTGAAGAAAAAGCTCAAAAACTAGATTCAGCTATGGAAAGATTGGAAAGAATGAGAATTGAGGTAGAAACTTTAACTGATGAAAATAATTCCCTAGAAGAACAAAATGAAGATTTAGAAGAAGAAAATCAAGAACTAGAAGAATTAAGAGATTATGTAGATAGATATAATCAATTATCTCCTAGTTTAGATCAAGCCAATCAAACAGTTGAACAGTTAGAAGAGCAAACTACTAGACAACAAAACCAAATTGAAGTTTTAGAAACTCAAAACAACTGATTACAACAAAGTTTGAGATCTCAACAACAAAATAATCAAACTTTATTAAACCAAATTTCAAGTTTACAAGAATCATATGATGATCTTTTAAAATGAAATATTGATATTTCTGAAGAAAGTATTACTCAAGAATTGAGAGAACAAAATCAAGTTAATTCTAGATTAACTCAAGAAAATCAAGAATTAAGAGAACAAGCTGAACAAGCGAATATGCAAAGAGACCAAGCTCAAAGAGAACTAATACAAGCTCAAGCAGATTTTGCTGAAAAAGAAGTAGAAATGAGAAGAGAATTTGAAAGAAAATATGCAGAATTTGTAAGAGATTCTATTCTTTGAGAATAAATAAAATCAAAAATTTGATATAAAAAAATTATTATGTTATTATTATTGTATAAATAATAAAATATAATAATTTTTTTTATGAGTGAAGTACAAAACTGAGTTAATGAAATGATAGAAGATTCATCAATTAATGAAAAAATGAATCAAATTTGACAAGCTCTAGATGATTTAGTAAGTTGAGAAACAATAACACCTGAACAAAGGGATAATTTTGTAGAAAGATGGCTTTGAGAAGACCCAACAAAATTAAATGAAGAATCTAATTGATTAATTGATCAATATATTTCTGAAACAATTGATAGATTAGAAAGAAACACTGTTGATGCTGAAATGATTAGAAATATAAGTATTCAAAATATTCAAGATTTGTTAGAAGATGTACAAAATAATGATTTTTCATTTGAACAATCATTACAAGAAAGATACTGACAAGAAAATAATGAAGATTCAGAAACAACAGCTCCTCAAGAAACTGAAACAACACAAGAAGAAACAGTAGAGCAAAATGAATTAACTCCGCATGAAGAATATATGGAATTATCTAACGAATTATTACAAAAAATAAGAGAGGCTAGAGAATTATTATCAAGTGAATGAAAAAATTATGAAATAAATTTAGAACTAGTTGAATGAAATCAAACTGAACAAAATATTATTGTTTTACAAAATGCTATAGACAAAATAAATCAAGATATTCAAGATATTCAATCATGAGAATATAGAAGTCTTGAAGAAGTTCAAAATGAAGAAAATGCAGAACAAATATTACAAAATGCTATGAATTTTGTAGAAAGTAATAATTCTAGAATAAGACAAGAAAGAGCTCAAAGAGTTGAACAAAATGCCAATAATTTTGTAGCTAACAATGATTTATCTAATGAATATGACTTGAGTCATACAAGTGATTTATGAGAAAATTCTGATCTATCAAATTCAGGTGAATTATGAGAACAACAAGATTTATCACAAGAAAATGAACTAGAAAATAATTCTTGAGAAGTTGAACAAGAAACACAAGAAACACAAGAAGAAACTACTCAAGATATTGAAACACAAGCTTGAGAATCTAGAGAAGAATCAAGGGAGATTCTTGGTGTTAACGAATACAATAAAGCAGAAAATTATTACTCAAGACTTGGTGCAACAAAAGTTGCAATTGAAGAATTACAATGATTATTAATGTTAAATTGAGAAGATTTTCCAAAGTATTGAGCTGATGGATATTTCGGTAGAGAAACTTTTGATGCAATAGTTAATTTTCAACAAAAAAATAACTTAGCAGTTGATTGATTAGCTTGAGTACAAACTTTAAATGCTCTTTGAATAAGCACAAATACAAGAGAATTTTATTCTAGAAATTCATCATCAAATGAAACAAGACAAGAAGAACAAACTAATACTGATAATCAAGTAGAAACAAGAAATAATCTTTATAATAATATTGATACTTCAAAATAAATATATAATTTATTAATTAAAAAAAATCTAGTAAAATTAATTTTTACTAGATTTTTTGTTTTTCTTTCTTCTATTCAATAAAAATTTTCATAATCAGAAAATTGATAAAAATCACAATATTCATCATGCTCAAGCAGCCCTTTTCTCCGTATTCCAATTTTTTGGTGGCTCCATTCATTGAGCATTTTTCGCATAATCAAAAAACAATTCTCTAAACGCTGTATCATTAAATTCTTCCAAAGTTGGAAGCATATTAGTATCTAATCAGTTTTGTTCTAAAAATTGATTTATTTTATCATTTTTAAATAAATTATAATACTCAGTAGCTGAAAAATTAGAATTTTTTAAATTTTCAATAGAATTATTTAATTCATCAATTACTTCTTCATCTCATTGAATATTACTTAATCTATCAAGATAAAAGTCCATTCTTTGATTTAAAACATTATTGTTATAACTTATACCTCATTTCCAATTTCTTTCAAGTTTTGGATAAGATTCTTGATTAATATCTTCACCTAATCATTCTAAAACTCTCAGTAAATAATTTTCTCAAGTTCAGATAAGAGTAGTTTTTTCTGATCTGTTATTAATTACCAAAAGTAATTTTTTGTATCTAGATTGTAGATTTTCATCATACAAAATATTATCAATATTAAATCAACTTGCTAATAACCATCAATTTAAATTTTGAAAATGTTCATGCATTTTATCAAGAATAAGACTAGTTTGAACAACTTTTCAGACTATATTTATTTGTCTTGAATCATTAAATCTAAATAATTCTTTAAACAAATCATAAATTTCTTCTCAAGTTTGTAATCTTTGTTCTTCACTCAAAAATTCTACATATTTTACCTTTTCTCTAATTTGTTCTACTATTTGTAAATCGTTATTTATATCTTCCCCAAATCTCATTCTTCTTCTTTCGATAATTCTTTGAATTTCTGGATTATCAAGATGTCAAATAGCTCTTTGAATATGTTCTGCAGTTGGTAAATTAATCAGTGCATTATTTCTATTTTGCAAATTTGTTAGTCTAAGTTGAAAATCTCAATATGAACTAGTTTTTCATAACATTCTTCATACTTCTTTCATAAATTTTCTAAGAGGAACTCATCTTTCATAACTTTCATGAACCAAAATATGAGATAAAATATCATATTCTTCCCTATTACTAGAGATAGTTTCTATAATAGTTGAATCTAACTCTGAAGTTTGAGTTGGTTCTACAAAACTTTCTTGCAATATTTCATGCAAAACTTCATTAATAAATTCTAGAGGAATATCTATAGAAGTCATACTTGGAACAATTCAAGCAGTCAAATCTATTCAAGAATCATTTGAAAATCTATCGATTATAACATCTACAAATTTTAATCTTTTTAATAAATCTAATCTTTCTAACTTATCAAAATTTGGATATTCATCGATATATAATGATAATTTTTCTTGTAATTGATTAAATGTAGTTGTAATATTATCTCATGGAAAAAAGAACAATTCTACTTCCCTAGTTGATAAATTTGGATTTTGAATATATGTATTCAAAATTTCATCTTTTTTCAAATCAATATATTCAGAATAAATACTAGAAATATTTGAAGTATTAAAATATGGAATTGGAGAATTAATGTTAACTGTTCCAGGATTTAATTCTCATTCACTTTGCATATATCACATTAATTGAAGTCCTTTTATTTGGTTTTGATATTCTCAGTAAAATTGTCATAATTGTGATGCATCCAAAGACTCTACAAGAGAATTAATTCTTTGTTCTCTATAATTTATAAGATCAAAATTATAACCAGCTCTTTCTCTTGATCATTTTGGGAAATTTTCAACTTGATTCATTAATTCAACTTCATATTCATCAAATTTTAATTCATCAAACATTCCGAATTCATACTTTAAAATAGCTTCTTTTAGCTTCATAGTAATAGACTCGTCTTTTTTAAGATAGTACAAATTAGTAATATCTAGCTCATTTGTCAAATAATCATATTTTCATTCTCATCAATGTCTTTCTCTCAAATTATCATTTGGAAGTAAAAGTTCACTTGGAGAATAAGTACCAATAGTTACAAATTCAAAATAAAACATTGTTCTCAAGTGATTATTTTCTGAAATATATGCATTATCAGAATTAGAATCATGAAATCAGTCCATCAAAACTGGTCAAGAAATTTTTATTTGATCATCAGGAGAAATTTGAATTCTTTCAGATTCTGATTTTTGTAGTTCAGAATATAAGTCTAATTTTTCTCAATTAACTTCAAAATCAATTATATTATGAAAATAATTAAAATTTTCAATAATAGTATTTTTAGTCATATTTGATAAAGAAGATCTATATCATCATCTTTGTTGAATAAAATTTGTTAAATAATTAACAGAATCAACTTCTTCTGTCATTTCAAGCTCATTTCAATTAACAACATTACTAACATCGTTAGCGTCAAATTCCATAAATTCATTTCACAAAAATACAGCTTGGTGAGTATTAATACTAGGTTGAGCGTTTGGTTCAAATGTTAATTTTCTATCATTATAATTTTTTACAGTATGTTTATAACTACTCAAATTGAAGTATATAAAAAGTATACTTCAAGGAACTCAGTTATTTTTTAAGTGAGTTCCAGTTTCAAGTAAAGCATCCATATATCATTCTCTATCGTTGATAATATCATTTTGACCAACTTTTTCATAATCAAAATAATTCATCATATTATGATATTGATAATATAATCAAGCTTCTCTCAGTTCATCTGGTAACATCCAAGCATCAACTCATTCTTTGTTAATATAAGCATTTTCAGAATTTGTTCTGTCGTTTGGATTTTTTAGCGAAGCTAAAAATCATTTAATAGTTCAAGCACAATAAACTTGCTCAAACCATCAATAATCTACAAATGGCGGATGAACAACATCTAATCATCATCTTTGAATATTTCAAAGTAACGCATCAGACATTCTTTCAAGTCAAATAGTATTGATTTGTGTTGGAAAAAGATTTGTTTCTGATAATTTTTCGATTGAATCAGTTGGTGATTCTATAGAATGAATATTTATCAAATTATTATAAAGAGATTCGTTCAAGTTATCTGAAACCAAAGAAGAAACTTGATTTTTTGTTTGATCAAGGTTTAAATCTGTACTTATAGAATTATTTGATTCTACACTAGATGATGCTAATAAAGCAGTTGCAAATAATGCATTTGACATATTTTTTTTCATAAAAATTTGTTACTATTTACAAATTAAAAATTTTACTTTTAATTTATACATATAAAACATAAAAAGTCAAATATATTTTATATAAAATATACTATTAATAATTTGTCAAATTATATAAATAATAAAAGAACTAGAGGAAATCTTCTAGTTCTTTTTTTTCATCAGTATAAACAACTCACTTGTACAAAAAATCTATAAAAGGATGCGCAGTTTTTGCTAAAAAAGTCAAAAATTCTAAAAAATTTTTATCAAAAACTTGAGAATCATCAAAATGAGTAATAGCAAAAAAATCTTTGTATTTTAAATATTCAATTGCTTTGTTATCTTTCGAGTATCATTTTGGTTGTGTTTTTAATCTTTTTCAAGAAATCGTAAAATTATTTTTAAAATTTTTTTCATTAATTATTTGCAAGAATTCAGTAAAATTCTCATCAATATTTTTACGAATAGATTTTAAAAACTGTGGTTCTGGACTCCAAACTCAAGCTACAAAAAAATTATTTCAAGGCTCCAAATGCAAATAATAACCTGGTCTTAAGTGCATAAAAGGTTTTGAACCTTGTGAAATAAGTATTCAATAATGAGTTTTATAAGGCACTCACTTAGAAAATCTAGCATCTTTATGAATTCTAAAAAGATAAGGTTTTTGATCTGGCAATTGTAGATTTTCATCAAAATCATTTATTTTTCAAAAAAGTTTTTCTGAAAAAAATTTTAATTCACTTTTTATTTGTAAATATCTATCTTTATTTTGATTAAACCACTCTCTATTATTATTATTTTTTAGTTCTTCTAAAAAAGTAAAAGATTTTTTTGAAATATTATCCATCTTAAAAATTATTAAATTTGATTATAAAAAAATAAATATAACTATAGTTTGTATAGTTATATTTATTTTTTGTGATTTTTCAAGAATTTTATTTTATTGATTGTTTAATGATTTTAAATAAGCCAAAGCATTTATTAAATCTAATTCTCAAGTTACTTCTTCAGCATAATCGACATAAACTATTTCGTTATTTTCATCAAGAATAAAAACACTTCTGGCAAGTAAACCGTATTCTGGTAAAAATAAACCATTATTTTTTCAAAATTCACGAGTTCTAGCATCACTCAAAACAACAAGATTATTTATAGAGTTCGCTGAACAAAAACGTTGAAGAGCAAATGGAGTATCATTAGAAACGATAAAAAATGTATTATTTGGAAATTGTTTTGCTGCTGCTTCTAGTTGCTTTGTTTGAAAAGTACAAACCGGAGTATCAAGCGAAGGAACAGTTTGCACTAAACGATAACCTTCGTATTCTCAAATAGTTGTTGTATCCACATCATTAAAGTAATCCGCTCTCATATCAAGTGAAATATCCTCAATAGTATCTCATACTTGCAATCTCTGTCATTCTAAAATAGCTTGTTCACCATCAACAGTTATTTCTGGAGTTTCGATAGCTCAGGTAAAAGTATCTGGAATATTTAAAACAATAGTATCTCAAGAGTTATCTTTTGGAGAACATGAATAGAAAAATATTGTTAACAAAACAATAATTCAAACATTGATATAGTTTTTCATTTTTCTTATTATTTAGTAATAAATTGATAATATCATAATTTTTATTATATTAATTTTAGTGAAAATAAAAATTTTTTTTAATTAAATAGTATTATGAAAAGATGTGATTGGGTAAATTTGAAAAATCCTGTTTATGTGGAATATCATGATAAAGAATGGTGAGAAAAAGTTTATGAGGACAAAAAACTTTTTGAAATGCTCATTCTAGAATGAGCTCAAGCTTGATTATCTTGGGAAACTGTATTAAATAAAAGACAAAATTACAAAGAAGCTTTTGATGATTTCAATGTTCAAAAAATTGCTAAGTATACTGAAGAAAAAGAACAAGAATTATTACAAAATCCAGGAATAATAAGAAACAAACTAAAAATAAAATCAGCAATCAAAAATGCAAAAATTTTTATTCAAATCCAAGAAGAATATTGAAGTTTTTTTGAATTTATTTGGTCATATGTTAATAATGAACAAATAGTTAATAGATTTGAAAATTTATCTGATTACCAAACAAAAACTCCACTTTCTGACAAAATCTCGGCAGATTTGAAAAAAAGAGGAATGAATTTTGTAGGTTCTACAATTATTTATTCTTATCTACAAGCTGTTTGAATAATTAATGATCACCAAAAATGATGTTTTAAGAGTTAATTATTATATCAAGTAAATCAAAAATTTTATCATCAAAATTATCTTTTTTGTATTTTTTAATTAATACGCAAATATTTTTACATCTAGTTATTTCGTCAAAATTATTTTGTTGTTGATAAAACAAAAAATTATCATAAATATCAGCTATTTTTACGATTATTGCATCTTGTCAATAATTCACACATCTAATAACAATATCTTCCAAAATCTGAGATTTCTCAAGAGAATTATTTTTTGAATTTGCTTTTACGATTTGTAAAACATTTTCTCAAAAATTTTCTTGAATTATTTTTTCTTGCAAATCGGTATCCTCTAAACTATCATGAAGCAATCAAGCTATTTGTAAATCTTCTGAATATCAATTATTCCATAGATAAACTCCAACCCTAATAGAATGAAAAAGTGCTGGTTTTTTCATATTTTCTTCTGGAAAGTGTGGAACCAAAATTTTAACTGCTTTTTCAAATTTGAATCAATTCATAAGTTATTTTTATTAAATAAAAAATTAATTATACATTACTAACCATATAGCACATTCCCTAATTTTATAAATAATATAAGGCGATAAAATTGAAATAAAAATAAAAAATAAAATAAAAAATAAATTTATTTTTTTATAATCTTTGTTCATAAAAAAACTGAATATAAAAAACAATGGTACAAATAAAAAATTAAGATATATTAAATTATCAAAATAAAAATAATTTACTGGAAAAATAATAATTAGAATAGATGCCAGAATTAAAAACAAAATTAAGTTTTTATAAAAAAGTCTTAGATACAAATTAAGTTTTTTGTATTTATCTTGCTTTTTAAAAGCTAAAAAAGTAATTGAAGTAATAATTAAGAAAAAAAATAATAAAAGAAATATTACAATTGTTTCTACAACAGGATTTCAATAAAAAATTTCACAATGTTTAGGATATGGTTGATAGATTATCATAATATAATAAATTAAAAAATATTTTATTAATTCAAATATAACAAAAAAACTCAATAATAAAAATTTTTTGATATATTAGTTATTTAGTTATAATAATATAACTAATCTAATTAAATTTAGATAGCAAAATATTTTTTAATTTTTTTGAATATGAAATATTTTATAGCTTTTTTTGTGTTATTATTTGTTGTATCTTGTACAAATACTGGACAAAAAAATAATAATGAAAATACTTCAACATGAGATAATGTTGAAATAAGTGAAGAAAACAATGTTGAATCAGAAGAAAATATGGAAGATGTGACTTTTTCTGAAATAGAAAATGGCTATTCTTTTGATATTAGAGATGAAAATATGGATATTTTTCCTTTGGGTCACGCTAGTATGATTATGCAGTGGCAAAATGAAGTTTTTTACGTTGATCCGGTTGATAGTGTAGAAAATTATTCAGAATTCCCTGCTCCTACTACTATACTTGTGACTCATGAACATGGTGATCATTTCAATCTAGAAGTTTTAGAAGAATTAGTTACAGCGTGAGTTAGATTAATTGTAAATCCAGGAGTTTATTCTGAATTATCTCAAGAATTGAAAGACAGAGCAATTAATCTAAGTAATGATGAATTAACAGATTTAGAATGATTTATGGTTGAAGCTGTTCCTGCATACAATGTTAGAGAAGAAGCTCAAAATTATCATCCGAGATGAAGAGATAATTGATATATAATTGAAAATAATTGAGCAAGAATTTATGTTTCTTGAGATACTGAAGATACTCCAGAATTAAGAGAACTTCAAAATATCGATATAGCTTTTCTTTCAATGAATTTACCTTACACAATGCCAATAGATTCTGCAGTTGATTGAACAGTTGCATTTGCTCCAAAAGTTGTTTTTCCTTATCATTATAGATGAGAAGAAGAAATGGCTGATGTTGAATCATACAAAAACGATGTAGAAACTCAAAACCAAAATATTAGAGTTGTTTTACACGATTGGTACCAAGGTGAATAATCAATAAAAAAACTAGTTTTTACTAGTTTTTTTATTTTGTGAAAACAAAATTTTACTTGCAAAGATATTCATATACAATAAAAACAATAAAAAAGTTAATAATAAAAAATGTTAGAAGAAATAATAAAAAAAGTAATTGATCAGCATCCTGATTTTGAATACAATGAAATAGAAGAAATTTGTGAAGATTTTTTGCAAGAACAAAGCCAAAGAAAAATAAAAGAAGAAACAAAATTAAAACGTTTGAATAAATACCTAGAAAAAGAATTTGAACTGAATAAAACTGATAATATTCAAAATAATACAAATAAAGAATATTCACTTGAAACAATACCAAAATATTTATTTGAATGAAAAAATAAAATAGTTTCTAGCCTGATTACTATAAAAAATTTAACAAAAAATATAGAAAAAACTGAGCTTTTTCATAATGCTAATTTTAAAATAAATTCTACAGATAAAATAGCATTAATTGGTAAAAATGGTTCTTGAAAAACTACTCTTTTAAAAATGATGCTGTGAAAAGAAGAAATTCTTGATTGAAATATAGAATTAGCATGAGGTTTAAAAATATGATATTTATCTCAAGATTTGTTTTGGAAATCAGAAGAAAATACTTTAAAAGAAGAAATGCTTGAAATATTTCCAGAAATAAACCAAAAAATAAATAGACTTGAGCTAATAAAATATAATGAAGATGCTTGGGAAGAAATAGAAAATCTTAACAAAGAATTAGCAGATATAGATGGTTTTAAAAAATATAATTTACAATTAGAAATACTTAAGTATTTCGGTTTTTCAGATGAACAATTTGATTATAACGTATTGCAATTATCAGGTTGAGAGCAAACAAAAGTACAGATTGCAAAATTTTTGATTCAAGAAGTAGATATTTTGATACTTGATGAACCGACAAATCACTTGGATATAAACTGAATAATATTTTTGGAAAAATTTTGTCAAAACTGGAAAAAAGCTATTTTGTCTATTTCGCATGATATCAGATTTATAAACAATACTTCTAGCAAAATAGCAGAAATTTCTTGAAAAAAAATTCACAATTATCCAGGTAATTATGAATTATATTTGGAACAAAAACAAGAACGTTTTGATAAAGAAAACAAAGATTATATAGACCAACAAAGAGAAATAGAAAGACAAAATGAATATATAAATAGATTTAGAGCAAATTCTGCAAAAGCAAGTAGTGTACAAAGTAGAATAAAAGCGCTAGATAAAATAGAAATCTTAGACAAACCAGAAAACGAAACTCATGTAAAATCTATAGAAATAAAACAAGAAAAAAGACTTCCAGAAATAATTATGAAATTATCAAATGTAGAGGTTTGATATACTTCACCAATTGTGACTTTGTGAGAATATATAGAAGTATACAAAACTGACAAAATATGAATTATATGAAAAAACTGAGCTTGAAAAACTACATTTTTAAGAACAATATTATGAGAATTAGAAGCTTTGGATTGAATAGTTGAGATAAACAAAGACTTAATTATTTGATCATATTCTCAAGTATTAGAAAACTTGGATAAAGAAAAAAGTATTTTAGAAGAACTGAGTAAAGATCATCAAGACCAAACAAAAATACGTGGTATTTTGTGAGGATTATTAATAATTGGAGATAAAGTAGACCAAAAAATAAAAACTCTTTCTGGTTGAGAAAGAGCAAAAGTCGCACTTACAAAAATGCTACTAGTAAAACCACATATTATTGTTATGGATGAACCGACAAATCACTTGGATATTCACTCAAAAGAAGTTATAAAAGATATGCTTGCAGGTTTTCACTGAACTACGATTATAGTTTCGCATGATAGAGATTTATTACAATCTGTATCTAATAAAGTTTGGCTGATTCAAGACTGAATACTTGTGAGATACGATGAACCAGAAATTGGTTTTGGTGAAATATTTGGGTAAAATAAAAAAATCTCAGAAAATTCTGAGATTTTTTTTAACGACTTTCGTCAAGAAGTTCTTGTAATGTTAAGATTGCAGCAAGCATAGTTTTGTTTTCACTATCTTGGTTTTTTTCAACAAGTCTAGCGATTTTTTGAGATACTCTTTCATATCTTTCTTCACTTAATCTTTCAAAAACTGCTTCTACACGAGGTTTGAATTGATTTTTAAATCTTGAATATTGCATTTTGTTTATTTGTAGATGTTCTTTTAATGATTCACGTTTTTGTTCACGTTCTTCTTTTGAACATTCTCTAGAAGTCTTTCCCCAACAATATAATTCACCGTTTTCAGAAATTTTTAATCTTCCTTGATATAATTTTGGAGTAGCTTTATCATTATTATCTGTAGTAATATTTACAGATGAATCTGAAATTCAATCATCATCACTATCTAAATCTCTAACTTCAACTTCATCAGATACTTCATAATCTGGACATCTATCTGGGTATCTTTCACATTCATGCACATCTAGTGCTTTAACGCTATTACTCTCAGCTTCTTGTTTACATTTAGCTGGATTCCATTTACAATCATCTATTTCTAAATCTGAATTTATAGTAGATCTATTTGAACGAGAATTGTTATAATTAGCTTCAACTTCATCAGATACTTTGTAATCTGGACATCTATCTGGGTATCTTTCACATTCATGCACATCTAGTGCTTCAACATTATTACTTTCAGCTTCTTGCCTACACTTAGCTGGATCCCATTTACAGTCATCTATTTCAACTTGTTGAAATTCTTCAGAAACCTTATAATCTGGACATCTGTCTGGATATTTTTCACATTCATGTGAATCTAATGCTTTTGCATCAACATTTTCAGAACTAATTATTCATTCTGTTTCATTACTTCTTGAAGAATTATGATTTTGTTCTTCAACAGCATAAACACTTGTAGAAAATAAAAGTACCAGAAAAACTACAATCGTATATATCTTTTTCATAATTGCATAAATTATAAAAGTAAAACTATGTACAATTACGAATTATAAGAAAATAAAAACATAATGCAAGTAATTTTAAATGTCTATAATTCGGTTTTTTAAAGCTAAAAACAAAAAAACTTCTTAAAAATTTTTAAGAAGTTTTTTTGTTTTATGATTTTTTTTCTTTATGTTTTTGAATAATTTCTTTTATAGAATCATTTTTTATCATATTTTCTTGAAAATCTACGATATTTGGAAATTTATCTAATTTTGAAGGTAACATAAAGTTAGCCCAATTAGAAACAACAAATGCATATAAATCAACTATTGTCATTCTATCTCACATTAAATATTTTTTTCATTCAAGCATATCATTTAATAGAAATAATTTGTTTTCTATTCTAGTAAAAGCTGCTTGTTTTACAGATTCAATAGATTCTTCGTCTGTTTTTGTAATCATTTTATTTGGAGCAAATCAACCTCCAAAAGCAGTATGCAAGTCAGAGTTAACAAAACATAATAAATTATTTAGTTTGTAGTCTCATTCTGGAGTTCAATCTGATCACATTCACATTTCAAATTTTGAGTTAATATAATGAAGTAAAGCTGGTACTTGAGTCATCACTTCAGAATCTCAATCAACCATAGCTGGAACTGCCCCGCTTGGATTTATTTTTTTGAATTCATCTGAACCAATTTGTACAGCTTCTGATTCGTAATCTGCTCCAGACATTTTAAGAGCAATATCTATAGCCATTGAGCAAGAAAATGGAGAGTAGTAAAGTTTTATCATAATTCTATATTTAGATTATAAAACACTATATTTTATATAGCTACAAACATACTAACTAATTTTTTAACAAAATCAAACATAAAAATTAGGAAATTATTTTTTTATCCAATTACCGTTATTATCTTTTTTGTAAACATTTTCTACTGCGCTCCAAGCGACTTTGTGAGAAACTTCTTCTCTTGATTCGTTACCATATCTTTTTTCTTTATCTTTGTATTCTTCCCAAGCATTATTGTATGCTGCAGCATAAATATCTTGAGCATGTGCTGGCAAAACATTTTTTACTTGTTCTGGCAAGTCTTTTTTATTATCATATGGCATAATATCTATAATTAATAATTAAAATAAATATTATTCTAAATTATAGTGAAATTTTTTCAAGTTTTTAATGTGAAAACATATTATCATTTTATATGATTCGAATTAAAAGCTGAATTATTTTCTGATATTTTTGTAAAAATTTATAAATATGAAAAAAAAATAATATAGAAAAATCTATATTATTTCAAAATACAATATATTTTATGACTATATAAATATATTATCTGGATCTATATCAGATATAGTTGGTTTAATTTTAAGTTCTTGTATACAGTTAGATAATTGTTCATAAGTAATAAATCATTTTTTTACTAATATTTTTCATATAGTAACATTATTTCCTTGATTTTTTGATATTTCTAATTCTTCTAGTACTTCATTAAGTTGTTCTCAGCTTATAACATTGTTATATAAAAAATATTCTCAAATTCTAATACTTCATATTTTTTTTAAAACTGAAATCATTTGATCATTTGTAAGAAGTCATTCTTCATAAACAATTTCTCAAAATGTTTTTTTAGGATTTTTTTTATGTAAATCCCTACATTTCTCTATTTCATCAGGATTTAATATATTATTTACTTCTAAATACATTCATAATTCTGCTATTCAAAAATCAACCGATAAATCAGTCAATTCCTTTTTGGTTATAACTTGATTATTATAAGTAAGTATATCTCAAATTCTGACACGAGTTCAATTTTTTTTATTTACTTTATCTTGAACTAATAAAACTTTATGCAATTTTTTTATATCTAAAACACCTAAAAAAACTAAAAGTTGTCAAAGTTGTATACCTTCTTCTTGTCATAAATATGATATCAAAGTATTGCGATCAATTGGTTTTATTAAATGATAACTTTTTGTATTTATTACTCATTGAGTCTTGGTTATACCAGTAATAATATCTATAACTTGATCTCAAGTAAATTCAGAGCTTAATTCAATAAATGAACCTGGTTTTAATACTCTGTTTGAAGATAATATTTTATCTACTCTCCTAAAAAAATTTTCTTGCTCTAATTCTAGTTCAGAAATAGATGGTATTTCACTTTCATTAAATCATGAGTTATTTATATTTTTCATATATTCATATATTGTATAAATATTAAGTTATAATAAATTATACCATAGTAATAAATAATAATCAAAATATTGGTGAATACTTTAAAAAAATGAAATGTATAATATAGTAAAATTATGTTAATAGCTCATTTTTGACAAAATAAAGCTACTTATGATAAAGTAGTATTATATATAAATATATATAATATTTATGAAAATAACTACTTTTGACTTATATTGAAACGAAAATACAAACAATCATGGAGTAAACATATATCATGATATATTTTTTGATTGAAAAAATATAAGCTATAAACAAAAAGTAGAAAAAAAAGTAAACAAAGTAGTATTAAGTAATATTTTAAATAATTCAGATTATAAAATATGTCATAATTTTTTTTGATATGATTGATGAAGACTGCCAACTTTATTAAATCATAAAGAAAAAAATATTGATACTCTATTAATTGATAGTCTAATATCATTCAACAAAACTCATCATAATCTAAAAAAATCAATAAATAATGATCCATTAGAAGATTCTAAAACTACTTTTGATGTACTAAATAAAAATCTTCAAATTTTTCACAGTTTAGATTCAAAAATAAAGAATATATTATTTTCACTTTTATACGAAAATAATTTCTATAACGAATTCTTTAATTTTTACAATGATATAATTTGAAATAAACTAAAAAAATTAAGTAATGAAGAAATTATAAATGAATTTAAATTTATTTTACTGGATAATGAATTATTTAATTACCCAAGTATTGAATCAATTAAATCATATATTTTTAGCGAAAATATTAATCAAAGATTAGCTATTTGTTATCTAGTTTTATTTATACAGAAAAAAAATATAACTTTATCAGATTTTATATTTAATGAAAATATTGAATTAAAAAGCTATTTAAGAAATATATTAAATTCTTTTTATTCTAATATAACAAAAGATCTAAATAAAAATATTAAAACTCATTTAAAAGAATTTTCTTGATTTAATGATTTTAGATGAAACACTCAAGTAGAGTGAGTTAAAAATTGATTAGAGAACAATGATTTTTTAACTATTTTATCAACATGAGGTTGAAAATCACTTATATATCAACTTCCAGCATGGCTAATTGGTAAAAAATTATGACATCTAACATTGATTATAACACCACTTAAAGCATTAATCAAAGATCAAATTGATTGATTGAGAGATAAACAATTTAATGAAGTAAATTATTTATCATGAGACCAAAATTGAATAGAAAAAGATATAATTTATAATAAAATTAAATCTTGAGAAACTAAAATACTTTTTATTACTCCTGAGGCATTAAGAAGTGAAAAAATTTTAGAATTATTACAAAATAGATATATTTCAAGAGTTGTTATTGATGAAGCACATACTCTTATTTTATGGTGACAAGAATTTAGACCTGATTATTTTTTTATAAAATACTTTATACAAGATATTGAAAGAAAAAATCTAAATAAAAAAATTAATTTAACTCTATTAACTGCAACCGCTACAATAGATGTAGAAAAATGAATTTTAGACTACTTTAAAGAAAAAGATATAAAATTAATAAAAGCAAAGGAAATATTAAAAGATAATATTAAATGAAGTGTTATCAATATAAATAAAAAAGAAAATAAGTTAGAAATACTTGTTAATAAAATAAAAGAAATAAATATAGATGAAAACCCAACTATTATATTTACTTGAAGAATTAAATCAGCAATAGAAATAGAAAAGCATTTAAGAGATGAATGAATAAATATTAGATCCTTTTTTGCCTGAATGAAATTACATGAAAAAAAAGAAGTACAAGAAGATTTTATAAAATGAAAAATAAATGTAATTGTTGCGACAAAAGCTTTTTGAATGTGAATTGATAAAGATAATGTTAGATATGTAATTCACTATGATTTACCTTGAAATATTGAAGATTATACTCAAGAAATTTGAAGAGCTTGAAGAGATTGAAAAATTTCCCAGAATATAATTTTCTATGATAAACTAGATATAGAAAAAAGAATAAAAAATTTAAGTTATAGTGGTTTGAAATACTATAATATAAAAAAATTCTTAAAATATGTAAATATTAAAGACAAAGTAGCGCTTTCTCCAAGAGAGATTGCTATTAAAAGCTGAATAAAAACAAATAATAAAAATTGGATTACAGAGATTAAAATTTTATTAAGTTTCTTAGAAAATGAAGAATTTAATTGAATAAATATATTGAAAAGAAAATATGATAATACTTATGTACTATTTAATAGAATTGAGAATAAAGCATTAAATGATTGTTATGAAATAATAGAAAAAAATAATTTTTTAAATGATGAAGAAAAATTATTAGCAAAAGTAATTACATCAAAAATTATTGAAGAGAAGAAATCAATTGATTTAAATAAACTTGAAGATAATTTTATTAATGATTTATGAGAAGATTTTGAATATAATAAAATAAGAATTAATAAGGTTACAAATACTATTAAATCACTTAAGATACTTTGAAAATCAAATAATAATGATGAAATAGATGTTGTTATTGAGGCTTGAAGCTTATTAATAGATGAAAACTATAGAGATAATATATTTAATATATATAAAAAAAGAGTTAAAAATATTGAATCATTTGAAGAATCAAATATTGCTAGTTTTTATTATAAAATAAAAAATTATTATTTATTTAAAAACATAATAAGTGAAAAAAAGTGAGTAATAATAGCTAAAAATAAGAAAAATTTAATTAAACATTATGAAGCAAGTGCCAAAGAGTCTAAATTAATTTTAGATTATATATATAGTGATTATTGAGAAGTAAATATAAAAAAATCAATAAGTATTAATCAGTTATTAATTCATCTACAAAAAAATTATAAATGAAATTATACTGTTAGTGAATTAAAGGAAAGATTATTCTTTTTAGATTCTCTATGAATTATTAAAGTTAAGAATTGATTATTAGTATTTTTAACTAGATTTAATTTATATTTTGATGATAAAATTATAGATAATCCTAACAGATTTAAAGAATTTATATTAAAAGAAGAATTTAAAAAAGATTTGATTAAAAAGCTTGAATTGTACAAAGAAGTAAAAATAAATAAGTTATTAGCTCTTCAAAGTATTATAGAAATACTTGAAAGTAAATGAATTAAAGAATATACAAAACTTACAGAATATTATTTTAATACCTCGTTAAAGGAATTTTCAGAAGAGAAAATTAAGCACTAAAAAATCTTAGATTTCAAATCTAAGATTTTTTGAATTTGAATAATAAAAATGAATCTTATGAAATAAAAACAACAATAAAACCTAAAAGCTCATGTATAGAACTTGATTTTGATCGTAGTTGCTCATGAATTAATTCGCTTTATATTGGTGTAAAATGTGAAAAAGAATTCGAAATATATAATGAAAAAAATGAAAAAATATATTCACCACTTAGAAAAAATGATTCTTTTTTTAACTATCAAAAAGCATCATATACTGATGGTAGCATTCCTCAAGATTATCCATCTACCTGGGAAAGAAAAATTGTAAATAAAGAAAATCCTGATGAAGTATATTATATAAAATGAAAAAATTACTCAAAATATTACGAATTAGATAATTGAGTAAAAATTAAAAAAGATTTATTAAATATAATTTTATTAGTAATAATAATTAGTGTTATTTCGTGAATATTGATTGGTCGTTTTTATAAAAAAAGAATTATTAAAAAATAATTTAAAAGCAGATTGAGTAAATATTTTGAATGCAAATTGAATACACGCATGACAATCAGTTAATCATTTACATTTTCATATAATGCCTAGATTTAAAGATGATAAGCTAGATTTATGGCCAAAAATTGAAAAAAAATACATAAATAGAAACGAAATTTTTAATATTATTATTAACAAATAATATACTTACAATATATAAGATTATTAACTTATGTTTTAAAATACTAAAATGTTCTGAGATAAATTAAGAGATTTAACAAATCTAGGATTCTTATTATGATATATGTGAGCCAAAGAATTATGAAAATGATATCAAATATACTCACAGATTAATCAAATATCGGAATATTATTACAAAAAAATAATAGGATTTATTAAAAAAATTCTGTAATAAATAATATGATTGAAAAAAATAAAAATAGGCTAATTAGCCTATTTTTTAGTTTTCTTAAGATAAAAAGTAAAACCAACAATAAATAATATCAATATAGTTATTCATAATAAAATTTTATAAATATAGATATATTCATTTATAGAGACATTATTATTACTTTTATTTTCTACAATATTTCAATTAATAGTATATTTAACAGAGTTTTCTATATCATTACTAACTCAACCCCAATTTATAATATATTTTTGAATATCTCAAGTAGATTGAATTCAAGAGTAATATATGCTTCCATTTTTATAATCAAAGTTATCCATCAAAATATTATATTTTCATACCTTATTATCATCAAAATTTATTTCTATACTATCTTCTTTAGAAATAAATTCATCTATCTGTCACTTAGATGTCTTGATATTTTCAATTTTTAGATAATAATTTCATCAAGCTACTAATAAGTTATAAGTTCAAGTTCATTTTCAAATAATAACTGCCTTCAAATCTTTGCTATCAGTTCATATAGGCACATATATTTGAACTCATGGTATTTCATTTAATTTGTTTCAATTGTTATATCAAGTTTTTCTTCATTCTTCATCAATAAGATATATTTCTGCATTTCCCTCTAATGTATACATTGCATCATTTCATGAAAATCAAATAGGCTTGCTACCCACTGCTCTAGCATTCAAACTTAAAAATAAAGAAACAACTAATAATATAAGTAAAATTATTTTTAAGTTTTTAATATTTTTCATATAAAGTTAAATTATTTATTATTTAAAAATTAAATATTTCATAAATTTCTTTATGATTAGCTTTTATTTCTTGTTCCCACCAAGTAGTTTCATTATTTCACTTTATATCAGTTTTTGAATAAAGTAATAAAATTTTTATTTCAAATATTTCTTCATCAACATATACAATTATTCTATTTCAAGAAGCTTTTGTTGAAATATTTTGTCATTCAATATTAAATTCGCATTTTGCAATATATTTATTATCACAAATATGTATTTTATTTACTTTTGAAGTTTTACTATAATTAACAATACGAGATAAAATATTTTTGATAGTTTCAAAAGTTTTATCCCAAGCTGTTTTATATTTTTTGGAAAATGATTTTATATAATGTTTTTTAGCATACTCACTTACTATAACATTATATTTATTATTAGTACACATGGTCTGGATCTTCTTGTGTTATCAAACCATAAGGAATAATTTCCTTATCTTCACAAATCATCCAAGGAAGTTGTTCGTGAGTAAAATCAACTATTTCCTTAGTGTCTGAACTTTGCCACTTTTCAGCAATTTTTTTTAATAATGCTTTTTCTTCAAGGTTAAGTTTGTCAGTTTTTGAAAATCAAATATTGGAATACAAATGTGAATATCCTTCCAAAGTTAATGAAACAGATTCTTCATCTTGCAATTCATCCATTACTCTAAAAAATGCATCTGGTACTGGTCATTGTTGAATTCTTCTGTATTCAAGATTAGTTAATGATTCTAAATTTTTATAATACCATGCAAAATCAGCTAAATAACAAAGTTTTGCTAATTTTGTTTTTGTGATTTTATATCATTTTTTAGTTCAGTTTTGTATAAAAAATTGAATTATTTGTTTATATTTTTCCCAGTCAGTTTTTTTTGTAGCTTCAGTTTTTACATCTATTTTTATAAAATTATCTATTTCAACTCATAATATTTCAGATAATTTAACAGCTTGTCATAATGTTGGTTCAACTGTTCATTTTTCTAACTTTGAAAATGTTTGACGAGTTATTCATAAATATTTTGCAATCTCATCTTGAGTTAGTCTTTTATCTTTTCTTAATTTTTCAATATTTGCTATCATAATACATTTATTAGTATTAAATTGGATACATATTATATTATATTTTAAATTTTGTCAAAACTTTTTAACATTATTTTAACATTAAATGTTAAAATAATTAACATTTAAATTGACTTATAAAATAATATTATTAAAATAAATAATTGATAAAGGTTAAAGCTTTAAAAAAACTTTTATCAGTATTTTATTATATAAAATTTTGATAAATATGGAAACAATGTTTTGAATATTAGGTCTATTTTTATTTTCTATTATATTTATAAAAGTAATAGAAATAATACAAGAAAGTGAATTAGTACAATTGATTACTTGAATTGGATTAATGTTTATTTGATGATTAATACAAAGTGTTTTTTGAGAAAATATTTTTTATATATGAACTACAATTACCTGATTTTTTTTATTCATATATTCTTTAAAAAGAATATTTAATTACTAAAAAGAACTAAGAAAAATTTCTTAGTTCTTTTTAATACTATCAATCAAAAATAAAGCTAAACTAGCTAAATAAATATAATGAATTGCGCGGTTTTTATCTAAATCTCAAGCAATCTTGTGAGCTTTTTCATTTCTAAAATTTTGAATTGCCAAATGTAAAAACTTAACTCATTCGCAAAAATTTTTCTCTGCCTCACTATCAGGAAGTTTTCAAAAAATAATCTCGTAATTTCATTCTTTAAAAGCTTCGTGTGCTTTTTCTTTTCAAGTTATTTCTCTTAATCTTTCTCTTGTAAATTTATATGCTTCTTCTACAGCTGTAGCATAGTGTCAATCGTTAAAAAATTTTTGAATATGAGAATGGATTTCAGAATGGATATTTGAAAAATAATCTATTCAATCTATTTTATTTTCTTTTATTGGTATATTTTTTTGATTATCGTCAAATAACTTTATTATCAGTTTTTTACAGTAATCTATAGTTTCATTTTGTGTAGTACTTCTAAAATTTATAATTGGAGAATCTATACTATTAATGATTCAGTTAATATACTCTGCCAATTCAAAATTATTTAATTTTAAAAAACCTTGAAATATTTCATTAAATTCTTCTTTACTAAGCTCATCTGACTTTATAATTAGTAAATTTTTTAGATTAAACTTATCATATTCTGTTAATTCATACATAAATATAAAACATTACTTATTAAAAACCTCACTCAATACACTTTTCATCAAATTTTCACTATTCTCTTTTGTTTCCAAACTTTGTTTTTCAAGCTCATCACAAAATTTCATCATCTCATCAACTTTTTTTACTATTTCTTTTTGTTCTTCAAGTGGTGGGAGTAAAAAATGCATATTTAATAATTTTTCTCTATCAACTCTTTGTTGTCATGCAGTTCAAGTATAAGTAGAAACTCATAAATCAATAAATCATTTACTTTTTACAAAATATAAAAGTAATTCTGGTAATATTAAATTATTGAAACTTCTTAATACAATTAATTCTGTTGTTCAAGCTCAAAATCAATTTATAAGATTTTTCATAACTGCTGACTTTCTATTTTGGAAACAAGGTGTAATTTTTGCAAAAACTACATCATTTTCTTTAAAATGAGTAAATCAACTTTTTATATCACTCCATTTCATTTTTTCTGAAGTATGAGTATTAATAAATCAATCATTAATTAACTTCATTGGAATAAAAGATACATCTAAATTATCTTCTAATTGATTTCTAGGATTAACTTGAATTATATCTCACAATCTACAAATAACAGATTTTTCAGGAATTTTAAAAAGAATTTCATCCTCAGAAATTTCTTTTAATTCTTTTTGTTTTTTCAGTTTCTTTTGTTTCACAAGCTCTTCTTTTTCTTTTTTGATTTTTTCAAGTAAAACTGAAGCCGGTTCTATATTTGGATTATTTTCTCTCCAAGAACTTGTTAGTTTTCACTCAATTGCTTCTTGTAAAATTGCTTGTTTTAGCTGTTTTATGTAGGAAAGATTTTTATCATTTAAAGCAAATAAATTATTAATATTAATATCATTATTTATTATTTTTTTTATTTCAAAATCTAAGTTTTCAATAAAAAAATCGTTAATAATTCAGTTATTTAAATCATCAATATATTTTGAAATGCTTATTTGTAAATCTTTAGAAATAATTGGTACATTATTTTTTTTAAAAACTTCTTTTGATATATGACCATGTCCTGAGTTTCTAGTTTCCAATTTATTTAATACCAAATATTTTATTAAATAAAAAACATATTTACTATCATAATTATCTTTTTCTTTTGGTATAAACCTCCATAAATTTTGGTTCATTAATGATGGTAAAACTTTTGAATCAATATATCAAACTTTTCATAAAGATCATCCAACCATAACTAACAATACATCTCATTCATTTAAAAGATAGTCTTCATACTGATTTAAAAGATTATTATTTATATATTTATTATTACTTAAATCAGTTGTTCAATCAAAATTAATATTTGTAACTCTAAAATTAAGAATTCATTTTTTAAAATTTTCTATATAATCTGTTGATTTAAAAGCAAATCATGATTTTATATCAAACTCATTAGCAATATTATTTTGCAAGTTTGATTTAATAAGATAATCAAAAACTATAGTTATGATTTTATCTATTGTTATTGTACTAATCATAATTAACTCTTTTTAATTAATTCTAAAATTTCTCTACTTTTCTCTAAATTTTTACTTATTTTTTCAATTAATTCTTCTTTACTAAATACTTCATTATCTTCTATTTTATTTGGATTTTTTATATCAAGATTGTAATTATTTTTTACGATATCTTCTATACTTACTTTCCAAGCATTCTCATTTTCTACTCTATTATTCCACCAAGATTTTTCAGCTTCAAACTCTTCAATTCTTATAGGTTTTGATTTGTTATAAGTTTTGTATCAAGTAGGTAATGGGTGTTCATAATACCAAATTTCTTTTGTTGGAGCTCCCTTTGTGAAAAATAATAAATTCGTTTTGATACCAGTATAAGGAGAAAAAACTCCATTTGGAAGTCTGACAATAGTATGCAGATAGAAATCCTCTAGCCATTTTTTCTTGATTTCTATCTCGCTTACTTTTTCTCAAGACATAATTCAACCATCAGGTAAAACTATACCAACTCTTCCATCAGTTTTCAGTCTATAAAATACATATACTAAAAATAAATAAGCTGTTTCTTTTGTCTGAAACTTTTTTGGAAAATTTTGCAAAACTCAGTCTTGAACTGTTCCACCAAAAGGTGGATTCATAACAAAACAATCCATTTTTTCATTTTCATTAAACTCTGTAATTCTATATGACAAACTATTATCATGTTTTAAATTTTTTGGGATTTCAACTCCGTGAAGTATCATATTTGTTGTTGCAAGCAAGTGAGGAAGTTGTTTTAATTCAGTTCAAAAAACAGTATTTTCTATAATTTTTTCATCATCAGGAGTTTTTACTTCTTTTCTCAAATGTTCTATACTACAAGTCAAAAATCATCAAGTTCCACAAGCTGGATCCATAATTTTTTCTCAAAGTTTTGGATTTACCATTTGCACGATAAACTCTGTAACCGCTCTTGGAGTATAAAATTCTCAAGCATTTCAAGCTGATTGTAAGTCTTTTAAGATTTGTTCGTAAATATCATTAAAAAGGTGTCTATCTTTGCTTTTTGTAAAGTCTATTTCGCTTTCTAGTTTGTTTAATATTTCTCTTATCAAAGTTCCAGATTTCATATAATTATATGAATCATTAAAAACTTCTTTCACGATATATCAAAAACTATTTACATCAGATATTTCAAGGTCTTTAAGTCAAGGAAAAAGTTCATTGTTGATGAAAATAAGCAAATCATCACCAGTTATTCATTCACTATCTTTTGCCCAGTTTCTCCATCTAAGTTTTTCAGGAATAGCTGAATTATAGTTATCTTTCATAACTTCGTATTCTTCTTCTTTATCATCAATAATTTTCAAAAAAAGCATCCAAACAAGCTGAGAAATTCTTTGAGCATCTCAATCAACTCAATGGTCTTTTCTCATGATATCTTGTATTGATTTTATTAGGGTTGTTAGGGACATGGCGGGAGGTTAGGAAATAAATTTTATGCTATCAATTTTACATGAGAATATTTATTTAATTTTTCTCTAAAATATCCATTCCGAAGAGAATCAAGATAGTCACAATGTGATTTATGATAAAAATCGAGTTCATTTAAATTATTAGTAATTGATTCATTATTGTAAATTCAATATGCTTTATTAAATAAATAAACTGATATTTCTATATTGGGAATTACTTCTTCTAAAAATTCTATAGTTATTTCAGGTTTTACTTTATTTATAAGAAAATATGAATTTAATAAAGTTCTTAAATAATAATAATGTCTTGTTCTAAGAGGTAGATAAGATAACTCTTTAAAATCTTTTTTATCTCTAACTTCTCACAATCACATTATAGAAAAAACAACCACTGATGATATAATTAATATCAATAAAGAGTGTTGATTATCTTTTATAGCTCATTTTAAATTAAGATTTATATAATCAATTGTATCTTGAAAAGTTAAATTTCAAACTAAATGCGATGCAGCAAAACAATCGGCATCTAGTTCTAATAATTGTCTTTCAATAGGTTCTAGTAATCAATCATCATTTATTTTATTAGTATATAAAGATGATTCTGATTGTCATGACAAAGAACTTTTATATTTTAAATGTCCATTTATAATATGTCATATTTCATGATAAATAATTATTTTAACTGAAAAACAAAATAGAAGGTCTAAATATAATAATGCTTTATCTTTATTGTATTCATAGTCTAATGATAACTTATAATATAATCATTTTGTACCATCTGAATTATTAGTTTCGGCTAATAATGTATCAAAGATAGTATACACCCTTTGAAAAACTCAAATATTTAATATTATTTTATACTTTCCATCCTTGTAGCTTGATTTTCATTGAAAATCTAAAGAATTTGAAATTTCATATTCAATATCAACTTTATTATATCATAGATCTGATATATTACTATTTGTATATAAAATGCAATCAGTAATATATCTATTACATAATTCATTAAAATTAAGTGGTAACATATTTTATTATTATAAATTAAATATTAAGAAATACATATTTTTTTCAATCAACTAAATAGTCTTTTCTCATTATATCTTGTATTGATTTTATTAGGGTTGTTAGGGATAGGGGGATTAAATTTTATGAGTTAAAAAATGTTTTAATTTCCTTTACCCAAGAAGGAATATAATCCTCTTGTATTAATTCTTTTTTCATTTTTTCAATATATTCTTTTGAAAATTTAGTTTTACTTTCTTCGGTTGAGAAAAAGTCTAAATAATCAAAATTTCTTAAGTTTTCTTTTGTTGTATTTCAATTCATATTTTGAATATTTGAATCTTCTATTTTAAATTTATCATCATTTGATAAATTATCCATAACTTTTTTAAAAATAATAGGATTTAACGATTGTTCAATATTAATTGAATCTTTTTTCAGTTCTGTTTCAAACTTTATCAATCAAGTTACATTATTCATTTCTTTTGTTAATCTTTTTAGAATCAAGACTTTTTCTAATTTAGGATTTTGAGAAATATCCTTTGTAAATAAATTACTATCAGTATCTGTTAGGCAAAACACCTTTCATTTTGATAAATCATCGATATTTTCTTCAATTGGCAATGCTAAATATCTAAAAAATTTTTTTACTAAATCTATTCATCAAACAGCGATTATTCTTAAGTTTTTATTTTTAATTTCATCTTCTAAAAAATATGATAAATAATTTTTATCACTGATTCACTCACAAATTAACCAATTATAAGGACTATTAGCTTTTAATGAATAAAAAATAGATTGAATTAAATCATTTGTACTTTTTAATGAGAAATCATTTGGAATTTTTTTTGTTTGAAAAGAATAATCATAGAGATTAATTTTATCAAAAAATGTAACCTCTCATTCCTGATTTTTTAGAAAATGCACTGATCATTTATCTATAATAGGAATAAATCAATACCAATGAGTAGTAATAAAAGTTTGGGCTTTATTAGAAACTAGTTTTAATTTTTCAAATTGTTCATAACAAATAGTTGTATGTAAAGAATTCTCTGGTTCATCAATTCAAATTATTATTAATTTATCTCTTTCATTTCATCTACTAATAAATGCATAAACTAGGTTAATTAATGCTTGTCTTTTTTCTCCAGCACTTAACTCCTTAACCATTTTATTAATTCATCATTCCTCCTTTCTATTTAAAAACCTTTTTTGAAAATAAACTTCTAAAATTTTATCTACTAAATCTCATTTAGTTACTTTATTATTTCTCAACATTCACGTATCATAACAATATTCATGATTTAATTTTTCTTCTATTTCTTCAATAAAATTATTTAATTTTTGATTTAATCATCAGTTATTATCTAAGTTCACATCTCTTAATGCATCTTTAATTTCATCTTTAAGAGCTTTATCAAAAATTTTTTGCATTTCTTCCGTTTCTATTTTTGTAAAAGATTCAATATCAATTTCTACAGGTAGATAAACATAAGCATACAGGCTCTTAAGTTCTTTTATGAAATTCTTTAAATTAAATTTCTCTATTCATTTTGTAGATAAATAAGTTTCAAAATCTTTTCTAGCCTTATCTCAAAAAGGATATTGAAATTCTCTATTAATATCTTCTCATAAAAAAATCAAGAAATTATTTTCTCTTTCTTCTTCTCATAATCAATCCCTAATTTCGAAGAAAGGATTATTCTTATCTTTTTTATCAATATCCCAAAAATATTCACTAATTATTTCAAATTCATTTTTCAGTCTTGTAACAAGAGATTTAGGTATTAGAAAAACTGGACAAATATAAGAATCTGCATATTTTTCTTTTTTTGTAAGTAACCAATCTTTATTATTAAAAAATGTATTTAAAGATTCTAAAATAGAGCTTTTTCAAACTCAATTTTCTCAAGTATATGAAACAAAATTATGTTCATATCATATAGGGATAAATCTTTTTCACTTATATGCCTTAAAATGTCTAACTTCTATTCAAATAATCATATTTTAATAATTTATAATCTAAACCACCTCATAAATCATCTCCTCAATCTCTTTCACCACTTTTATATAATTCTGTTTATTTCAAAATCTGTTTTTTATAATTTCAAGAGGACTTCCAAAATCTCTAAATCTTCCGATATTAAGCACTCAAATATCTTCAATAGTATCTATTCCACTTTCAGCATATTTTTCCAAAAGTGCCTCTATAACTTCACGAGCTTCAAGAGAATATTTTTCAAAATAATTTTTCTTTTTTACATTTTCTATTCTTTCTTTTTTTGTAAGTGCTGGTCTATCAAAAGCTATATGACAAATCAAATCAAATGGGTCTAAATCTTTTCAAACTTCTTTTTCTAATTCATCTAATATAACTCATTTTTCCAGTAATTCTTCTATAATGACTTCTTTTTTATCAACTTCTTTCCAAGATTTCAAAAAATCTTCTAAACTGTTATATTGAGACAAAATATTTTTCTTTGAATAATCTTTTAAACTTTCAGTAATCAGTTTTCAATCAGCTCAAAGATATTGAACTCTTTCGTTTATTACTTCCACTTTTATTCAACTTACATATACTTTTTTTATTCTTCCATTTCACTCTTTTATATCTATATTTGGATCTACCAAGATTTCATCTGTAGTATTTGGATTTATAACTATATTTCCATTTTCAGAAGTTTCATCAGGTATAATTGGGTCGATTCCTTTAGGTTCATAAATCATAACTGGTTCTCAGTCAAAATCTGGGTCTGCAAAATTATTCGTTGCTTTTCTAAAATCCATTATAGTGAAATAATATTTACCATAATCAGTTTTTAATCTCGTTCATCTACCTATGATTTGTTTAAATTCTGTCATTGAATTTATATTTTGATCTAGTACGATGAGTTTACATGTTTTTGCATCAACTCAAGTTGTGAGAAGTTTTGAAGTAGTAACTATTGTCGGGTATTTTTCATTTACATCTATAAAATTATCTAGCTCATTTTTTCACTCTTCGTTATCTCAAGTAATTCTCATGATATATTTATCATTTTGTTTCACTAAATCAGCATTTTCATTGATAAGAGCTTGTCTCATCCTTTCTGCATGGTCTACATCTACACAAAAAACAATAGTTTTTTGAAATCTATCTCCACTTTCTTTTAAAAATTGAGTAACTTTTTTTGCTACTATTTTTGTTCTATTATCTATTACTATACTTCTATCAAAATCTTTTGTATTGTATATTCTGTCTTCTATTTCATTTCAAGATTTATCTAATGTTGTAGTTGTTGGTCTCCATCATTCATCAATATCAAGTCAAAACCTTATAACTTTATACGGAGCAAGAAATCAGTCTTCTATTCATTCTTTTAGAGTATAACTATAAATTGGTTCCCCAAAATAATCTATATTTGAAGCATCTTTTGTTTCTTTTGGCGTTGCTGTAAGTCATATTTGAGTTGCACTTGAAAAATATTCTAAAATCTCTCTCCAAGCACTATCTTCTTTTGCACTTCATCTATGACACTCATCTATAACTATAAGATCAAAAAAATCAGGAGAAAATTGTTTAAAAATATTTTTTTCTTCTTCTGTTCATGTAACTGCTTGATACAAAGCAAGATATATTTCATAAGCTTTGTTTATTTGTCTATTTTTAATCTTTGTCATAACATCTCCAAATGGTTTAAAATCATTTGTCATTGTTTGGTCAACAAGTATATTTCTATCAGCTAGAAATAATATTCTTTTTTTAGCTTTTGCTTTCCAAAGTCTGTAAATTATTTGAAAAGCTGTATAAGTTTTACCAGTTCAAGTAGCCATAACAAGTAAAAGTCTATCTTGTCATTTTGCAATAGCTTCTATAGTTCTATTTATAGCAACTCTTTGATAATATCTTGCTTTTTTTCATGAAACATCTATATAGTATGGTTCTTCTATTATTTCTTTTTGTGCACTAGTGATTCATTTTGATTTTAAATATCTGTCATAAAGTTTTTCTGGACTTGGAAAACTATCTAAACTTAATTCTTTTTCTATAACTCAATCTTCAATTGTTCTATCATGTTCTAAAAATCAGTCTCAATTTGAACTATAAACAAAAGGTATATCAAGAGTTTTCGCATAATTTAATGCTTGTTGCATACCAGCTCAAACACTATGATTATTGTCTTTAGCTTCTATTACTGCTATAGGAAGGTTATTTTTGTAATATAAAATATAGTCAGCTCTTTTTTTATTAATTCTCGAAATTTTTTTACCTTGAATAAGTATTTTTCAGTCAGTAAAAGTTACTTCTTCTCTTACCTGAGTTTCTAAATCCCAAGATGAGTTTTGAAGTGACGGGTTTATGTATTTCGTACAAATATCTCTTTCTGACATTAATTTTTTATTCATATTTTTTAGGAGAGTAAATAAATTATTTCTATTAAAACCACTTTTTTATATATTCAAAAAGACTTAATTACATTAAAAAATAGTTTTTTATTCTAAAAAAGTCTCTCAAAAAACCACAACATATTTTTTAGTATGTAATGATTTTTGGAGAGACTTTTTATTTTTTTATTAATCTTTTATTTCTAAAAGCTATTCAAGAACCAGATTTTAAATATTTTTCAAAATCAAGTGCTGTTTTTTTATCTTGGAAAGAACTATAAAAAACTAATTCCCAAGGTTTGTTTTTTTGTGTATGTTTAGATTTTCAAAAATTATGTTCCTCTATTCTACTTTTGAGATTTTCAGAAAATCAAGTATAAAATTCATCAATATTTTCTAAACTTCTAATAATATAAACATAAAACATCTTTATTTTATTAGTATATATTTGCCATACTACGCCAAGGCTTCGTAGGGCATTTTTCGCACATTTATATAATTTTTTCTATAGTTTTAATTTTTCTAATAAAGAAGAATGGCAGTGCCATTTGTAGCTTTAGCGAAAAATGGTAATGCTTTTAACAGCGAATAACTTTTACCAAACTTTTCCTCCTCTAAAAAAGGAGCGTCATTCTTTAATCACTTAGACCAGTCATCACTATCACTATCATCATCATTTTTTTGGAACTTAAAAAGTATAGTAATTAATCATCATTTTTCAATAGTAATTTTTTGAACTAATTCTTGTATTATTTCAATTTTCTTTTTATAACTTATTGAATCAATTTTTTTAGAATAAAACTTTTTTAATTGATTTAGATTATTTAAGTGTTCAACTTTCAACTCCATACTTGAAAGTATTTCTTGTTGCTTTGACCTTTCTTCTTCTAATAAGCATTTTGATTTGGTTAAATCATCTATAATATCTTTATACATTTCCCCATCTTTTCTATTTCAAGATATATAATAATCTTTAGTGGCTTTTTTTATTCAATCATCATATTTTTTTATTTTTTTATCTAATGCTTCAATTTTAGATTTAAACTTATCTATATTATTATATTTATGTTTCTGATTATAATATTTTTCTAATGCCTTATCTGGAGATTTGAATATTTTATATATTTCATTCCAACAAGTATTTATTAAAAATGTTTCGCTAATTTCATTATTCATACATTTAGGTCAAATACTTACGACTCAACTCATTTTTGATTTACATCTATAATTTCTTCATTTTTTTGTTCTATTATATCAAACATAAGAATAACCACAAGAACAAGTTAATAATCAAGCAAAAACATTTGGGTTTTTGTTATTTTTAGTAAGTTTATTAGAAACTAATAATTCTTCTGCTTTATCGAATAATGAAAAATCATCTAATATAGGAATACAAGTTAGTATTGTTCTTTTTTCTTCTGGTAATTTGTCTATTTTTATTTTTTTACTTATTTTATCTTTAACTTTTTGAGTAGATCAATAATAGTATTTTCAAATATAAACAGTATTTTTTAATACATTTGATAAAGTTCAAACACTCCATCATTTATCAATAACTTTTTGTCATTTTTCTTTTGCTAATCTAACACTTTTAGTTTCTACTCAATCTGTATTTAATATATTCCTTATTTCTCATAAGGATTTTTTATCATTTACATATAATTCAAATATTCTATTTACAAGTTTTTTTTCTTCTTCAATAACTTTTAATTTAATTCATCATGAAGTTTTTTCAAAAGCATATCATAAAGGTGGTATTCATCATCAAACATAATATCACTTTTCTGCTTTCATAACTTTTCATCTACTTGTTCTTTCTCTAATTAAATCCCTTTCTAATTCTGCTAATATAGAAAAAATTCACATCATTAATTTTCAATTTGAAGACATAACCTCAAAGTCTTGTGATGTAGCCTTAAATCAAACTCAAAAACTTATTAGATATTCAACATATTCTAACATATATAAAGTTTTTCTAAAAAATCTATCAACTTTCCGGACTAATACTAAATCAAACTCTTTTCTTTTAGCGGCTATCATTAAAGAGTTTAATCATTCCCTATCTTCTACAGCTCAACTTACACCTTTATCTATATAAATATGATTTTTTTCATCTAACATATATCATTTCTCTTTCGAATGTTTAATTAAGTCTTGTTTTTGGGAGTCAATAGAAACTCATTTTATTCATTGTTCTTGAGTTGAAACTCTTATATATAAAGCGACTCTTGTTTTACTCATAATTTTTAATTATTAATAATTTGTTGTATTTTATTTCATTCTGTTATTTCATTATTATCAGAAAAATATGTATTATAAACTATAAATAATATATAAATAATAACAATAAATATAATAATAATTAAAAATAAAGTAGTCTTATCTTTTACTAAATATTGATTTTTGAAAACATTTTTTAATTTAATATAAATATTTTTGAAAAATATGATACTTAAGAACTTATCAAGAAAACTTTGATTATCATTATTTCAATATTCAACATTAACTTTATTTTTATATTCATGGTATTTCTTAATATATGATATATTAAAAATATTTTCTATTTCATAATTAGTTCAATAAAAATCATTATATATTTTTAATAAACTTAACGCTTTTTCGTAGTTAGTTCAAGTTTTAACATTTACAATAGATTCAACCTCCCTTTTAGTTAGTCAGTATTTGTTATCTAAACTTGAAAAATCACTTATGATTTTATGTAGTTGGTTATTTACATTTTCATTTAATGCTATCATTTTAATTAATATACCTTTAATAAATATTTTTTTAATATTATTCATTTTTTTTATAAAAACAAAGTTTATTAGAAAATAAAAATATAAATTGTAAATAAAAATATAAATAATTTCTGATTAATTAATTTATAGTAAGTTTGATTTTTGAATCAAAAAAGATATAGTAAAAATAATTTTTATAACTAAAAAATAATATGTCAGAAGAACAAAAACTATTGCTTGAAAGGCAACTTTGGAATATAGCAGATACATTAAGAGGTAAAATGGATGCCGATCAGTTTAGAGACTATATTTTAGGTTTTATATTCTATAAATACTTATCTGAAAAAATAGTTATAAGTGCCAATAAACTATTAAAAGAAGACGGGTATCCAAAAACATATAATCAATTAGATGAAAAAAAAGAAAATGAAAAAGAGTTAATTGAAGCAATAAGAGATAATTCAGTTGAAGAACTGGGTTATTTTTTGGAGCCAAAAGAATTGTTTGAAAAAATTGCTGAAAGAACAGATTTTATAATTGATGATATAATAAAAATACTTAAAAATATTGAGACTTCTACTATGTGAGAAGAGTCAGAAGATGATTTTGATAATTTATTTGCTGATCTTGATTTAACTTCACAAAAATTATGAAAAACAAGTGAAGCAAGAAATACTTTAATTCTAAAAGTTTTATGACACTTAAATAGTATAGATTTTGATTTAGAAAATATCGAATCTGATGTTTTATGAGATGCTTATGAATATTTAATATGACAATTTGCTTCTTGAGCCTGAAAAAAGGCTGGAGAGTTTTATACTCCACAAAGTGTTTCAACTATTTTATCAAAAATAGTAACGAATGGAAAAAAACAATTAAAATCTGTTTATGATCCAACTTGTTGATCTGGTTCTCTTCTTTTAAGAGTAGCGAAGCAAGTAGATAAGGTATGAGAGTTTTTCGGTCAAGAAATGAACTCAACTACTTATAATCTTGCTCGTATGAATATGATTCTCCATGACGTGAATTATAAGAACTTTGATATAAAAAATGATAATACATTAGAAAATCCACAACATTTAGAAAAAAGATTTGAAGCAATAGTTGCTAATCCTCCTTTTTCAGCACACTGGTCACAAGTTCCTTTCAAAAATAATGATGATAGATTTTCTCAATATTGAAAAGCAGCACCAAAAACAAAGGCAGATTTTGCTTTTGTTCAACACATGATTCATCAACTTGATGAAAATGGAACTATGGCAGTTGTATTGCCTCATGGTGTGCTTTTTAGATGAGCTGCTGAAGGTCATATTAGAAAGTATTTAATAGAAGATAAAAACTTTTTAGATGCTGTTATTTGATTACCTGCTAACATATTTTTTGGGACAAGTATTCCTACTTGTATTTTAGTATTCAAAAAGTGTAGAGAAAACCCTGAAAATATATTATTTATAGATGCTTCGAATAATTTTGAAAAATGAAAAAATCAAAATAGATTAAGAAAAGAAGATATAGACAAAATAATATCAACTTTTGAAAATAGAGAAAACATAGAAAAATACTCTTATGTATCTGATTTGAATGAAATAAAAGAAAATTATTATAATCTAAATATACCTCGTTATGTAGATACTTTTGAAGAAGAAAAATCTATTGATATAAATGAAGTGGCAAATACATTAAAAAATATAGAAGAATCAAATAAGGAAATAGATGATA
>JBEPWB010000004.1:0-40201 GCA_041642635.1 bacterium | reverse complement strand
GTGTGGATGTTTTCAAAAACCGCTATTTCAAGCAATTATATCGTCATTAAAAACTCTCATATTACCAAAAGCCAAATTATTTGGATCAAAATAATTTGCAAAAGAAAAAATATGACGAGAATTTAGCCATCAATGATCAACATTATAAACTTCGCTAGATTTTATTATTTTATTTTGCATAATTTTATTTTAAAAATTAATATTACTATAAAAAGTATAGTTGACTTAAAAATAAATGCAAATTTTTTTTATAGTTTTATTTTGATTTTTTTATAAAAAATATAATATTTACTAATAGAATTTAATTATAAAAATATGAAACAAGAAATATTCAAAATTCTAGATCTATTGAAGATAGAATACAAAAACTATGAACACTTACCTGTTTTTACTTGTGATGAAGCAAAATGAGTAGATGTTCCTTGAGAAAGGGTAAAATCACTTTTACTTAGAAATAAAAACAAAACTCGTTTTTATATGATGGTTTTGTGAGACAAGAAACAGCTAGACAGCAACAAACTAAGAAAAATAATCAAAGAAAACAAAATCAGCTTCACAACAAAGGAATTAATGAATGAATTAATCTGAGTTAATCCAGGACACGTAAGTCCTTTTGCACTGATAAATAATGTTGATAAAAATATAAAAGTTCTTTTTGATATAGAATTAAAAGACAAACTTATAGGTTTTCACCCAGGAAAAAACGATAATACAACTGTTTTAAATATTACTTGAGTAGAAAAATTCTTGAGTAATTTAGACTTTGAGTACGAGTATATAGATTTGAAAAGTGAAATTTGTGAATAAAAAAATCAAAAGTGATGTAAATCACTTTTGATTTTTTTAAAAAGTTATTCTTTAACACTAAACAGCAATGCTCAATTCATAAGACCAACCTCACAATATTTAGCTAGTTAGCTTTTCATAACTTCTGTCATACAATCACCAACGTTCGTGGGACATCACTTAGTTTCACATAAGTTCCAAAATAATCGCTGACGCTCTTAGAGTGTCACTTAATCCTTTAAACATCTAACAGAGAATGCGTTATCTACACTAGATGAATTACGATAAACACCATAATTATTACTCTTCAAATCCCTACGAAATGCATTAACATTGGAAATATCAAAAGTACTAGACCAAAGGTAAGTATGAGTACCGCGACCGTAAAAAATATAACCATAGATATTACGGTTACCTGATAAAGGTATTTTTAAAGCATTTGCTAAAGCTCTATCTTTTGTGCCATTAGAACTATTCCATCATAAACCTGAACATTGCCATTCTCATTTTACTCACTCAGACTCACAACGAACTCAATCATTCAAATTAGTAGTTAGTGTTGTCCATTCTTCATCTGTTGGGACATGCCATCATGATGGACATGCTCAGTTTGTTTCTTTTATTGCATTTTCATGTGTATATAGTTTTCACCATATTGTATCAAATTCACTATCTCAATCTAAGTTTTTTGATCATACTCATTGCTTGTTTTCAAAAAATATTTTTGCTGAAGCGTTACTTGCCATATCTGGGTTTGATAATGAACAATCTGGGTCACTAATATTATTTTTTCAATCATAGTTATAACAACTTCATATTTCTGGTGTTTGTGATCATGAAGCAGTTCACCATTCTATTCAATCTCATAATGTAGAATTACATCATGCCCATGTTTGGTTTCAAATCGTTATATCTTCTATTTTACAGTTTGGATCTTCTGCTCTCCATCATTTTAAAAATTCTCATGAGTTTATTTGATTTAATAATACCTTTCATGATGAAGTTTCTTCATTATTTTCTTTTGTAAATACTGGGATATATTCCGTATTATCAGTTGATAAATCTATAACTCAACTAGAAGTTTCTTGGATTGGTACTTTTGTTGTTGAATCTAGTAATGTTCATAATGGTTCTCCTATAGGATATGCATTTCTGTTAGTATAATCTGCATATGTTTTAGTTATTAATACATTATTATTAGATACTGTTTGTGTGTTTTCTAACATTGTTACTAGTTGGAATTTTGTTCTGTTTGCATTAGTAGTATATGTATAATATTTATTATCGCTTGGATCTTTTGCATTATCACTTATTCTTAAAGTATTTAATGTTCATGTTCCAGCGTATCATTGAATAGTTAGATTACTTCATGAATTAGTTACTGTCACTGATTCTTCTGGCATTGGAACTCTTCATTCTCTTGCTTGCTCTATTCATAATCATGTTCTTATTTGTCACAGGTCACTTATTCTTTTACTGTCTCTTGATTCTCAAGCAAATCATTGTAGTGAGATAAATGCTATTGTTCATAGTATTGCTAGTATTGTAATTACCACTATTAGCTCTACTAGCGTGAAACCTTTTATGTTTTGCATATTTTTATTTTTAACTCAATAAAATAATTTTTATTTAAAAAAATAGTTTAGAGTTTCTTCTAAACTATTTTATTTAATTCTTTTTTTCGTTTTTTGCAAGTTTATTTTTATTATTTTTGGCTTGACAAAGAGATTTTTTAGACTTTAATATATTTTTAAAAAAATATTATATTTAATTTAATAAAAACTAGATTTCAGCTAAAAAAATACTATAATTAGTGTAATTTATATTTTTAATAAAACAAATATGAAAAAGTTATTTTCCATTTTAAGTTTTGAGAATCTAAAGAAAAATCTACAAGTTTCAAGTTCGAGATTTTCTATCACTATGATATTAATTATTTTATTATCTATTAGTTTTTTTGCTATTATTAATTGAGATTTTTCTAGTGTTACAGAAGACAGAATAATAAAAACAATTTTTTCTTTAATTATTACTATTTTTCTTAGTATTTCAGTATACCTATCAGCTGAAAATTCAAAGCTTTCTAAAATCAAAAAAAATCTTCTTCAAATACCTGTAATTATATTTTGAATATTATTTTGGTTTACCTTTAGTAGCAATATAAATAATTTTGAAAATTTAGTATTTTTTATTCTTACACTTTTTTGAATAATATCTTATTTATTTTTTGCTCCATATTTAATAAATATTTTTAAAAATAATGTAGAGAAAAATGTTTATTATAGTTATTTTTACAAAATAAGTTGATTATTTTTAGTAGCATTTATTTTATGAGCTATCCTTGCCATACTTTGAAATGTGGCAATTATGGCTACTTTTGAATTATTTGATATAGAATATTTTGATAATTTTAAGGTAATTGCAAATTGGGTAACTCTATCTTTTTCTTTTATCGCTCCAATTTATGCTCTTAGTCAAATGCCAGAAAAGAAGGAATATAATCAGAGTGAATTTAATGAAAATATATTCTTTTCATTTTTAATAAAATATACGGCAATTCCATTTATTTATATTTACTTTTTTATACTTTATGCTTACTCTGCAAAAGTTTTATTAAATTTTTGAGATTGGCCAAAATGAGAAATTAGTTGGCTTGTAATTGGTTTTTCTATTTTTGGATATTTAACTTATATTTTTTCTTATATTTTTGAAGAAAAAAACAAAGCAATAAAAATATTTAGAAAATATTTTCCTTTTGCAGTAATTCCTCAAATATTTATGTTATTTTATGCTATTTATCTTAGAATAGCACAATATGATTTTACTATAAATAGATATTTTGTCGTAATTTTTTGAATTTGGTTGCTTATAATTTCTATTTATTTTGTGTTATCAAAAAAGAAAAACTTAATTTTTGTAACTTCAATTTTGACAATACTAACAATAATTATTTCTATTTGACCTTGGTGAGTTTATGAGTTTCCTCAAAATAGACAATTTGATAGATTACAAAATAATTTACAAAAAGCTAATATCTTGAATAATTGAGAAATAAATCCTCTAGATTCTCAAAATCAAATAGATATAGAATTATCAAAAAATATTTATTCATGAATTAATTATTTATGTGGATTTAATAATTGTGATAGAATAAAAAATTTATTTCCTGAGCAATATAATAGTCTAGTAGAAAAAAATAAAGAAGAATTAGAAATGAGAAAAAATCAAAGAATTGAAGAAATAAATGAAAGTGATATATCAGAAGAACAAAAAAATGAAAAATTAAAAAATATTGATGAAATGTATGAATATTCAGAACCTAGTAAGTGGGAAATTGTTGATTATATAACTGATCAGATAAAAGTTGTATCTCACTCTAACAATATTTGAGCCCAAAATAGAACTATTAGTTTTGTAAATAATAGCAATATTTTTCCTATAAATATTGAATGATATTCTAAAATAATTGAGATAACTAGCTACAAACAAGAAATAAATAGTGAAAAAATAAATTGATACGTTGATATTCAAAATGAATTATTAAAAATATATAATTTGAATGAAGAAATTATAGAAATAGATATTTCAGAAATACTTGAACAAGTAAAACAAAATAATTCAAAAAATGAAAATTGAAATTACAACGAAATGAATTTAAACTTTGAAATCCAAGATTACAAAATAATTTTTAGAAGATTAGAAATAAAAAACCCAAAATATAAAGGAAGTGAAGATGAAAATACTTTAAAAAATTATTACTATTCTGATTGATATATTTTGATAAAATAAAAATGTAGTTTTATAACTACATTTTTTTTGGATAAAAATAATAAAATATGATAAAATTTAAAATGTAAAATGTAAAATGTAAAAGTAAAAGTAAAAGTAAAAGATTATAACAAAAAAATGTTAAGTAAAAAATATTTAAATAACTCAAATACAAATAATAATACAATTCAACAAAATTGAATTGATTTTTTTGATGAAAAAATCAATTCAAATATTGATATCACAAAAAATAAAGTTTTAGAAATTTTAGAAATAAAAGATACAACTTTAATAATAAATGAAGAAGAAGTAAATAATTTAAATCAGGAAGAACTTTGAGAATATATATTGGATAAAATTGAAGATTCAAGGAAAAAATGAAAAAAAATAGATAAAGTAGATTTCTGAAACAATTATTCTTCAAATATAAAACAAAAAATAAATCAAATTATTTGAGAAAATTATCCACTTTTAAATATTCATAGACTTGTTCCTGGACACGATGTTTTGAATATAAATTTTTTATGAATAAAAAATTTAAATGAAAAAATTTCTAAAGAATTTGTGGATTTATTTATTAACAAATTTAAAGATTATCTAATAAATAATTTTGAAGAAAATTTATTAGATAATCAAAATCAAAGACTTGTAAGGAACAATTATAAAAATATAACTTTCTCTTTACCAAAAAATCAAGACATTCAAAAAATATTATTTAACAATCAAAAAAATAAAAGTGATATTATAGATTATATATTTAATTCAATTGATTCTAATGAATTACAAAATATTTTAAATATTTCATGAAAAAATATAAAAATAGAAAAAGTGAAAAATATTTTAATGAAATATTTTGATTTTAATATTTGATTAACTAATTTATGAGTTGAAAAAAATTCCACAAAACAAAAACTAGAAGAATTTTATAAGTCAGAAATAGCAAGTAGATCAGAATCAAAAAGTCAAGAAATAGAAGTAATTAAATATGATTTTAATAAAATAAAGAATCTGACAAAAAAAGCCTTTGAAATAGAAGAAAAAATCATAAATAAATATTTGTGAAAAAAAATAGAAGTTGATTGAATAGATTATCCTATAATAAAAATCTTACCTAATTGAGAAAAAATTATTTCTGATCAAATAATTAGATTAGTAAGAAAACAAAAAAAACTACCTAATAAAAGTTTAGAAAATCTAATAAGAAAATACATAGAAAACTTGACTAATTGATATGATTTCATAGCTCCTGTTTTATATATTTCACAATTTGAAGAGGCAAAAAAAATTGATCAAAATATTTCAAGCGGTAAAATTAATGCAAAATATTTCAAGAAAAATTATAAATGAACTTATTCAAGAATAGCACTTGAAAAATTAACTCAAGATAAAAAATGAACAAGATTTTTTATAGATATAGTTGATATGTGAATTATGAATTTGAGTGATTTTAGAGCTAGAGCAAAAGAGGTTCAAAAATGAGAAATAAACCAAGAAAATATAGATTTATTGATAGAATCTTGATTTAGTGTAACTGAAAAATTTCAACAATTTATAAGACAAATAAGCGGAATTCCATGATTAAAAATTTCTCTATGAGGAGATGAAATATATTTATTTTATGAATGAACAAGCAAAGAAGAAATAGAACTAATAATTGAAAAAGTAAATTTAAACTTAAAAAATTATCAATTAAAATGAAGAATAACTTATGATAATGAAAAATATAACAAAAATATTTTTCATGATTTGGATATTTTTACTATTATCAATAAATCATTAGAAAATGTAATTGAAAAAAATATTATTATTAATAATTTAGTTATAAATCAGCCAAATAGTATATGTTTAAATATAGAAAATAGTATAAGAAAAAAAATTATAAAAGATATAAATAATTTTATATGAAATTTTGAAAAATATATTGATTATAAAAAAATAAAAAATATATTAATAAAAGAAAACCTTGAAAATAAAAAAATAGCTTTTTTTGATTGATATTCTATATTTTTAAAAAAAGATATAAATAATAATTTAACATTAGAAATTAAAAATAATTAAAACAATGAATAATCCAAATGTAAATGAATATAATGCATCTGAATATGTAGAAAATTATCAAAAAAAAATATCAATTGAAAAATATAAAACAATTGAAGGTTTTTTTAGGATTTGGGTAACAAAGTCTTTTATAAACAAAGAAATTTGATGAGTTTCGTTACTTAAAAATTTTTTAGATGAAGAATCAAGTTTTGATGAAAAAAATTATGAAATTATTCTAAATCATATAATGATTTCTGTAATTTTTAATGATTCAATTTTTATAAGACCTGATAATTTAGAAAATTTATCAAATGAAGAAATAAAAAATATTTTATTAAGTGAGCCTTGAACAAATAATTCAAATATAAAATTTTGAAGCGATATTTGAGATTATTTTTGATGAATCTTGGGAGATTTTGATATGAATATTACAAAAGTAAAAAAAGATTTTACAATTACAGATAAACAAGAAAAAATAGTAACTAAATGATTAGAAAAATTTTTATGAAAAGAATTTCTGAAATATACAAATAAAATTCTTGAAATAAAAACTAAAAAAAATATTTGAGAAACAATTGAACAAGTAGTACAGAAAACAATAGAAATTTTAAAACAAAAAAAATAGATATTTTTAAAATATCTATTTTTTTTAAAATCATAAAATTTCTGATTCAAAAGCTATTTCTTCTGGAGATAAAACTCTGTTATAAACTTTTACTTCATCAATTATTCAATATAATCAATAACTACTAGTATTTCAATTATTATTACAATTTAAATCTAAACACCAAGCTCATATAAAGTTAGCTCAGTCATAATTTAATATATTTTTTTTAACATCATAATATCTTTCTCAAAAAAGTTCTCAATTTTTAAAAATTTTTACATTATTTCAATCATAAGTTGTAGTAATAGATATATATTCTCATCAGTAATTCATACCTTTTATATTTGGAGTCCTTATATTATAATCTGAAGTAGCTATGTAAGGTCATCAAATTCAAGAAGTTGTTTTATAATTTCAATAACTATAAGTACCTGTTCAAGAAGATTGATATCTATGAAATATAAATTTTCATCAAGTATTATTATATGGAGAATATGATAAAGTCTGAATAGTTATCTCATGATCAAAATTTTTTAAAGTATCTGAATCATTAATTTTTATAAATTGCTTTTCTCCTTCTGTATTATATTCACCATGATAACCATTAAAAAAAATTCATTTATTTAAATAAGATCAAGTTAAAGAAGATTCATAATCCATATTATAACTAAATTCTCAATGATTCTCATTACCACTCAAATCTTTTAACTTTCAATCAAGAGTAAGTGTTTCCATATCCCAATAACCAACTAAACTACTGTCAAACTTTTTAAAACTCATTTCTGATTTTGTTTCTATACATTCATTAAACGTATTTTTTCATCAATCAAGTACAAAACATACTCAAGGATCATAAATTCAGTTATTAATTAATGATTCATTTTCAACAACTAATAAACTTGGCAATACTGGGTCAAATTTATAATTTCATCTTATTAAATATTTTTTCTCATCATTTGCAATAGCTTGAGAAATAAATCATATACTTGAATTTTCGTAATTAACTCATATTTGATAATAATTATTTGTATTTCAAAATGTACTATAAATATAATTTGAGTTGTCTAGAGGATCATTTGGAACTTCATTTAATTTTAAATCTCTAGAGTTATTATATCAAATTATTCATTGAGTTAATCATCATGAATAAAAAACTCAATTATCTGGATTTTGATATTTTCAAGTTTGCATATAGTTTAACTCTAATGCTCTAGAAATAGTATTAACAGTAGTTAATCTAACACTATCTCTTGCATCTTTTGAATATCATTGTAAACTAATAAAAGCAATAGTTCATAAGATAGCTAGAATAGTAATAACAACTATTAACTCTACTAAAGTAAAACCTTTTTTATTCATAATTATAGGAGATTAAAATATTTATAAAATATATTAATTATTATCATTTTTTTTTAATATATTACAAGTTTTTTATTACAAATAATTATATTTAAAAATCAATAAAAACAAAAAAAATAGATATTTTTAAAATATCTATTTTTTTTATCTAATAACTAAGACTCTTTTTTCTCAATCTAATATATCTCATTCTCATACTTCAATCAAATCATGAAGTGAATTCATAATTACATCATATTCATAAGGAAAATTTAATCATCTTGAGGTTCAAACATCATTTGTTATAAAAACTCATTGTTCATCGTTATATCAGACTATAACAAGCATATGATATCTTGGTCAACCGTTTGTATAATAACTATTTCATAATTTTTTTCAGGCAAATGGTGCAATTATTGGGTTTCAATTAGTTAATTCTCTTTTTAAATCATCAACAGTAGGTTCCTCAATTATTTCATAATTATCATAATCATAATATGACTCTAATAATTCTGCTGTTTCTGCTATACTAGTATCAATATATTTTCAAAATATTTCTTCTTGTAAATCAAACATCTCAGTTAAATCATTTTTGAATTCTTGTTTTGTTAAATTATCTCAATTAACAAAATGAAAAGCAAGTGCTAGACTAGCTTCTTCACATGCTTCTTTCCAAGGTAGAGACCAATCTCAATCTGGAGCTTGTGCAAAAAATGGAACTTTTAAATTTATTTCAGATGGTATATTTACATTATTTTCTTCTTTATCTATTTCATCTTTTGTTATTTCTCATCAAAATTCTGGTATATTTTTCTCTTCTTCTACAAGTATTTCTGGTCAAGTTCATTTATTTGTATCAACAAAATTATCTTTTACTATTAAATCTTCTTCTGTTTCTCAAGTTCATATAACTTCTCAAGAAGAATTAGTCATAATATCAGAATTTTTATTTTGTTTATCTAATATAGAATCAGATTCTTGGGATTGCTCATTTGGAATATCAAACGACAAATCTATATAATCATTTTTATCTAGAAAAAAATAAGAGCCAATCAAAACTATTGGAATAAAAATTATTAAAAAATAGTATATCATAATTTCATTATTAAGTTTGTAAAAACTAATATTGTAATTAGTCTAATTTATTTAAACATTTATTTATTATAATGTTATTTTTTAAAAAACAATTTTTTTAAAAAAAGCTCAAGATTTTTATCTTGAGCAATAAAAAATCTTTTAATTATTTTTAATATAATTTTCACATTCACTACAATAAAAAAAATCTTTATAAGCTCCTATTGCCGGAAAATTACAATTATCGCAAATCTGTTCTGGGGTAACATCAAAAATCAAATTAGAAAAAATTTTTTCTAATGAAAAATTTTTTTGAATATCCATAATTTGCAATCTCCTTTTCTTTAAATTAAAAAAATCTATTAACACTATAACTATAAAAAATATAGTTACTTTGTCAATTTTTATTTTTTGATTAGAATAAGCAATATAAATATAATACAATATTGTAATAAAAACGTATGAATACAAAAAAAAGATTAGAAATACTAGATATTTTGAGAGCACTAGCTATAATTTTTATGATATTATTTCACGCTTATTATCTATCGATAAATGTTTTTGAATATCAAAAATTTATTTTTTCAAAAGAAATATGGTTTTATATTTGAAGAATTTCCGCTTTATTATTTTTTGTAATTGCTTGAATAAGTTATTTTTTTGCAAGTGAAAAATATTCTAAATCTGTACAAAAAAAATACGCAAAAAAATCTCTAATATTATGATTTTTTGCAATAATTATAACTCTATTAACGCATTTATTTTTTCCTAGTCAATTAATCGTTTTTTGAGTATTACATTTTTTTGCTATTAGTTTTTTAGTTTTACCATTTTTTGTAAAATTAAATTATTTTGTCCAGTGAATAATTATTTTTGTAATTTTTTATGCAAAATATTTTTTACTAGATAATTCTGAATTTTTTCTAAGTTTTATTTTTTGAATTACTTGAGATAATTTTTATTCTGCTGATTATTATCCATTAATCCCCTATTTTTTTATAATTGTTCTAGGTTATTATTTGTGAAAATTTATAAAAAAATACCAAGCTCAAAAATATTTATCTGTAAAATGAGAATATATAAGTGTAAAAATTTTACAAAAAATATGACAAAAATCTCTAATAATTTATCTAGTGCATCAACCGCTTATTTTTGCAATTTTTTATATAATAAAAAGATAGTAATAAAAATTACTATCTTTTTTAGTTTCTAAGTCAAGCGTCTTCAATCGCGACATCTTCAAAAACTTTTTCTTGCATAACATCTTCTTGAGTAAGATTTTTATTTTTCCAAGATCATTTATTTAATAAATAAAGTGATATAAAGAACATTAAAATATTAGTTATAAGTATTCAATACCAAATTCAATCTGTTCAAAGAGTAGTAAAATTAGCCAAATAATAAATTATTGGAATTTGTAAAACCCATTGAGAAATCAGGCTCAAAACAAGAGCTGCGTTCATTTGACCAGAAGCACGAAAAACTCATGTAACAGTCATTTGTACTCAAATAAGTCAGAATCAAAGAGCGATTATTTGTAAAAATCTAGCTCACATATCTATAACTCATTCTTCACCTGGAACAAAAAATCATACAAAATATTTTGCAAAGAGAAATACGATAATTCAGATAAAAGTAAGTACAGCAAATGAGATTATAGAACTAAGTTTTATAATTTTTTCTGCTAAGTCAAAATTTTTGGCTCAAATATTTTGCCCAACTAAAACTGAAGTTGCCATTGATAATCAAAGTCACATAATCATAACTAATTGTAAAATGTTTCAACCAGCTCAAAATGAAGCAACGGTTTGTGTACCAAATCAAGCAATTATAAAAGTCAAAGCAACTAATCAAAGACTACGACTAGACATTTCTAGTGATGATGGAAGTCATAAATAAAATGCTTTTTTAATGTATCAAAAATCAGGTTTAAAACTAGCAAAATTTATTTTTATTCAATAGTTTCACTTAAACAATAAATATATTCAGATCAAACTAGCTATTGATTGCGTTATAACTGTTGTAATTGCAGCTCAAGAAACTCAAAAAGCTGGAATTATTCAAAATCAAAAAATAAATAACGGATCCAAAATAAAATTCAAAATAACTGTAAAAAGTACGATTTTCATTGGCATTTTAACTTCTCAAATTCATCTCAAAATAGATTGAAACATAAAAAATGAAAATATAAAAACCATTCAAGTAAATGATATTCTAAGAAAACTTAGAGCTTGAGAATAAACAGCGTCGTCAACTCACATAAGATTTAATAAAAATCAAGCTGAAAAAAATCAAAGTATTGATAATAATATAGAAACCAAAACCACTAGCAAAATAGTTTGTGCTGCTACGTGATTTACCATTTTGTATTTTTTAGCTCAATAATATTGGGCTATCAAAGTAGCTCAAGCAATAGAAAATCAACTACCAAGAGATATTATAAAAAACGTAATAGGAAAACTAACTCACACCGCAGCAACAGCATTTTCTCAAAGTCTTCAAACCCAATAAGCATCAATTAATTGATAAGCACTTTGCAATAAATTAGCAAGCAAAATAGGAATAGAAAGTGTTATTATGGACATGATAATTTTTTTGTCCCATATAGTATTTTTTGACATTTAATAACTGAAAATTAGATAATATTATTTTTATTCATTCTAAATAAAGGAAAAATTATTATATTCAATAATTTTATTTTACAAGTTTAAATACTATAAAAAATATAGTCAAAAAAAACTTCTAAGATTTTAGAAGTTTTTTTGTATTTATATAAAAAGAATAAAATTAATAAGTTAAATTCGCTAAAAAAGGATATCAAGAATTTATATTTGAATCGTAATTCCAAATATTACTATCCCAAGAACCTGCATTTATTAAAAAATTCGAATTACCAATATCTTGTTTTCAATATGTATTTGAATTAGAAGCATTCCAACTAGTATTATCCCAATTTCATGTTATAGTCGAAACATTATTTCAAAAATAAGAATAAGAAGTATTACTAGAGTAACTATTTGTTATAGGTGCAAAACTATATCAAACAAAGTTTCAATAATTAGTAGGTGCAACCAAGTTTCACATCATAACAACATAACTATTGGAAATATATGCACTAGGATTAACCGCATCAGTATGCATACCAACAAAACCTCATACTCTTTCTGATCAAGTTAAATTTGAATAAACAATACTATAGGTATTATCAATAAATCATGAATTATATCAAAGGAATCAACCTATATCTTCTCATTGTCATTCTAATGTTCCATTAACTATAGAATAAGATTCAGATATAGTTCAATTATTAAGACCAGCAAATCATCATACATTACTTGCATCTTGAGGTCAAGATTTTCATGAATATATATCTCAATTTACTATTGAATATGATTTTGATATATTAGAACTAGATTGAATATTTCAGGCAAAACCTCATGATGTTTGAGTGTTTGATGTAATATTACCATCTATTTTAGAATAAGAACTAGTAATTGATCAAAAAGGAACTCATACAAATCATCAAACAAAAGAACCTCAGATAATTTGTCCAGCATTATTAAGAACAATAGAATTATTACTCATAACTCAATCTGCTGAAAGATTTCATACAAATCATCAAACTCTTACAGATCAATTCAAATTTCATAATAAATTTACATTAACATTATCAACAGATCAAGCAAAGTTTCAAGCAAATACTCATACTCTATCATTTCAAGTTACTCAATTTGCATTTATATTCAAATTTGAAATATTTCATGAAATTCATACATCTCAAAATAATCAAACTCATGTCAATCAAACATTATCAATAAAAAGATCGTGTACAGTATTTCAAGCTCAATCTAAATTTCAATTAAATGGTGTAGATGAGTAAGTTCAGATTGGCTCCCATCAAGATCAAGACAAATAACTTGATAAATAAATATCGTTATTTAATACATAACTTCAATTCAAATTACATTTAATAGCATCTAATTGATAATCATAAGAAATAACATAAGGATTTAAATTACTTCAATCTCATCATTCAAATATATTATCTCAAGTGGTTCAATCACTAGTTTCGCAAGAATTATAATTAACTATTTGTGTTGATGTAGAAGTCCAAGTATAATCTACGACAGTTTCATCTGATCAATCATTAATAATTTCAGATTCATTCAAGTTATCGATAATTTTTTGCTCTATAGTTCATCAAGATAATGTTTGTGCTCACTCATCTCTTGTAAATATTGCAGTATAATCATTACTATCTGATAAATCTATATCTTGTACATTATTTTCTTGTACTGGAGTATTACTTACTGGCTCCATTAATATTCATAGTGTATTTCAAATTATATATGGATATCTGTTTTCATAATTTGCAAAAGTTTTTGGAACTATATTTTTTACCAAAGTTTCGTTTTCTAATAATGCCATCAATTGAAATTTAGTCTTATTAGAATTAACCGTATAAGTATAATATTCACTATCTAAAGGGTCTTTTGCGTTGTCACTAACTCTAATAGTATTAAGAGTTCAAGTTCAAGCATATCATTGAATCAAATAATTAGTAGTTCAGCTTCAAATATTTACAAAGCTATCTGGAATTAACATTTCTCATTCTCTTGCTTTTTGTAATTGTAGACCTGTTCTTATTTGTCACAAATCACTTATTCTCTTACTATCCCTAGCTTCACTACTATATCATTGCAGCGATATAAAAGCTATCGTTCACAATATTGCTAATATGGTTATTACCACTATTAGTTCTACCAGCGTAAAACCTTTATTTATTTTTTGCATATAAAAACTTTTATTCAATATAAATTAAATTTTCCAATTTATGGTACTTTTTTTTTCAGTATTTAAAAATTTATTTTATTTTTTAGATTGAATAAAAAAATATTATATTTATAATATACTTAATACTTTTTAGTTTAAAATAAAAATTGCTAGATTTAAAAGTGTAGCAAAACTTACCCAAAGCAAATATGGAACCAATAAGTATGCTGATTTTTTATCAATTCAATAAAACAAATAAATATTATAAATAATCAAAAATAACAACAAAATAATATTTATAAGTCATAAAAGTGGATTCTCAAAATAAAAAAATGAAAAAGACCATGTAAAATTAAAAAATAATTGCGTAGAATAAACTCATATTATTTTTTTTGATTTTTTTCATAATCATTTTTTCCAAACTAGAAAAAATGATAATCAAATCATAATATACAAAATACTCCAAACTGGTCAAAATACCCAACCTGGTGGATTAAAAAATGGTTTTTCTAAAAATGCATACCAATTATTAATAGAATCACTTGTTAAAAATCAAACTGAAGCTCAAATAACTACTGGAATTAAAACTGAAATAATTAATTTGTATATATTTTTCATAATTTATTTTTTAGTTGATAAATATTCTTCTCTGAGTATTTCCATAATTACCACATCAAAATATTCTCAAAATCTATACTCTTGTTGTTTCATTATTCAAATTTCAACAAATCAAAGTTTTGAATAAACATGTCACGCTCTTGGATTACTTGAAATATATCTCAAATATAATTTATTTAATCATAAAACTTCAAAAGCATATTTTTGAATTAATTTAATTGCTTCTGATCAATATCATTTATCTTGATTTTCTTTATCAAAAACAGCGATTCAAAGCTCACAATGAGAATTTTTATAATCTATATTCAAAAGAGAAATATTTCAAATAGTTTTTTTGATATTCTCAACATAAATAGAAAAAGTTAATTGTTTATCGTCTTTGTTCAAATTTTCAAAATACTCTTTTTCATTTTTATAAGTTATAATATTTCAAAACATAGTTCATAAAAATGATTGATTCTCAATATCATTTACTCATTTATACCAAACTTCAATATCTTGTTCTTCTGGAACCACAAGATAAACTTTTTCTCAAGTTAATATTTTTATTCTTTGCATAATTCTTTGGTTAAAAATTATTATTTTATTGTAATTATATTTTATTATTATAAATATATTCTAAAGTATTTAAAATATTTATAGAATCTCAAATCGCTGTATGTTCAATATTTTTGGTGTTTAATCAAACAGATTTATGAATAGTTCAGCTAGAAAATTTTGAAGCTTCAATTCAAAAACTATCAAAAACTTTTCTAACATCCTTACAAACAAAACTTTTACTTGGAAAAATAACTCCATTTAATCAACAATTTTCTACCAAAATATTTTTGTCATTTCAATATGAATACAAATCCATTCAAAAAGCCCATTTTTCAAAATTCACCATAACTTCTCAAAAATTTATTCAATATTTATCAACTTTATCTTGAGTTATTCATGTTAAACCAGTAAAATACTCCGATAATTCTGGATTAATTTTTGGTTTTACATAAAAGTGAAACTCATCTATTATTTCAAAAGTTTTTGTATCAATTTTGATAGCTCATATTTCAACTAATTCCCTATATTCGTTTTGTCCTGACCATCATCTAAACATAGCTCATTCCCAAGTTGTAAACTCGCTATCCCAAATAATTATTGTATCTTTTTCAAAATTATACATAAAAAATAATTAATTTTAATAAAATAATTATAACCAAATAAGAATTATTCAAAATAAAAGTTTATAAATTGTCGCTAATCATTTTTATTATTTCTTTATTTTGTTGAGATAAGTTTTTATTTTTCCTGTAAATAAAAGTATGAATTTATAATATATTTTTACAATTTATTGTGAAAATATATTTACAATAATACTATAATTAATACAATTATAAATTATAATTATTAACTATAAATTATTATGATAAATATAAAAAATATAGTCATAACATTATTATTAAGTCTTTTATTAATAGGTTGTACTAATGATAATAATATAAATAATGATAGTGATATTACTATACAAAAAGAATTTGAGAATAAATTAGTTTATGAAATAGATGATTCTATTCCTATAAAAAATTATAAAAATAACTGTTCAGAAAAATGATGAACATTTAATGAATGTTGAACAACTTGTTGACCAGATGCAGAAGTATGCGTTCAAGTATGTGCTTATACATGTGAATTTGAAAATTGAGAAAACACAAATACTTGAACAAATAACTCAGAAGAAGAAACAAGTACAGAAAATAATAAAATAGAAAAAGATTTTTCAGATAATGAAGCAGGAATTAATTGAAAAATAGTTATAGATAAAGAAAATAAACAAGTTGTAATAAACTGAGAAGCAACTTGAGTTTGGTATTTTGAATGACAATTCAATGTAGAATTAGTAAATGGTAATTGAACTATGCTTTCTCAAGAGCAAATTATGGCAAATTGAGAATGGATGACAGAAGATTATGTTCCTTTTAATGAAACAACAATAAACTATGAAGAATTAAATACTAATAATATTCAAGTGGTTTTTAACAAAGCTAATCCTTCTTGATTACCAGAAAATGATTTTAGTAAAACAATAAATATTAATTTAAAATAATATGAGTTTAAAATGAAAATTATTATATTGAAATATTATACTTGCAGTATTGATATTAGTAACTTTTTGAATTATTGATTATAATTTAAATTTATGAGAATTACATTTTTTAGTATTTTATTTATGGTCACTATATGCATTTGTAATTTTATCAATTTTAAATTTAATAATATCAATAGTTTTTTATACAAAAAAACAAAAAGAAAAATGATTAATGTTTATTAAATATTGATTAAGTGTTCCTTTTATTTCATGAATTTTATTATTAATTGGAGTATATATTTATCAAATGATTAGTAAATAAAAAAAGAAGTTTTACTTATTATAGTAAAACTTCTTTTTTATTAATTATAAACATCTAATTCACTCAAATCTTCTTGAGGTTTTGTCATATCTATTTTTTGACCTAAATATTTTGGTTTTGATTTAAAAATTTCTACCTCCAAAAAAGCCTTAACTCTAGCTAAAATTTCTCTTCTGTCATAATAATTATCATAAATATAATTTTGTAAATTTGTAGAAACACCAAAAACGTCAATTCAAAATCTTTTTCAAATATACAAAGCTCTTTTTAGATGAAATTCCTGAGTAAATAAAACAGCTTTTTGTACTCAAAAAATTTCTAAAGCTCTATATAAACTACTATAAGTGTCAAATCAAGCATAATCCAAATAAATATCTTCTCTTGTTACTCAAAGATTTACAAGATAATCGGCCATTGCTGTAACTTCGTCATAATCATCTGTAGAATTATCTCCAGTAACTATTATTTTTTGAATTTTTTGTTCAAGATATGAATTAGCTCAAACAATTAATCTATCAGCTAAAATATCTGAAGGTATTCAGTTATCTTCTACTTTTGCTCAAAAAATAATTCATACTTGATAATTTTGTATATCTCAAATATTATCTGAAATATTATTTTTTGAAAAACTAAGAACATAAATATTTATCAAAAATATTAGAATTAGTCAAAATAATATAAATGCAAGAAAGTATAATAAAAGTTTTTTCATTTTAGGAATTTAGTTAATAATTTAAAATTAGTATACTCATATGATATTAAAATTATATTAAAATTTTGAAAAAAAGTGAAAAAAAGTTTTTTTTAAAAGATTTTTATTTTAAAAACACAATTAAAAACTAATTTTTACTAAACATTGTTATATTTCCGTATTTAAGTATATTTTATAAAACAATTAAAAAAAAATATATGAAAAATAATATTAATTCAAATAATTTATTAGCGCTAAACAAACCAAAAGGTTACGTAGTTACTAGATCAGATGAAAACGGCAGAAAAACCGTTTATAATCTTTTACCTACTTGGGTTTTTTGTGATGGATGGATGCCAATTGGAAGATTAGATTTGGATTCTAAAGGGCTTTTATTATTTACTCAAAATGGTAAAGTCTGAAACAAATTAACAAGGCCAGGAACTTGTATAAAAATATATGAAATACTAGTTAGAGGTCACGTAAATGATGAACATATTGCAACTGCTCTAAAATGAGTAGATTCACCAATCGGTTTATTAAAAGCATTATCGGTCGAAAAAATATGAACTCTTTGAGCAAAAACAAAACTCAGAGTACAAATTAATGAAGGAAAAAACAGACATATCCGTCGTTTGTTCTGAGCCATGAAAGATAACAAATTTAATACTCCTCTAAAAGTATTAGCTTTGACTAGAATAAAAATATGAAGTCTAAACCTAGATATCGAAAGCGGAAAATGGAGATATATTTCACTTGATGAAGAAAATATGCTTTTGAAATGAATGAGATAAAAAAAGATATAAAAATAATTTTTATATCTTTTTTTTAATAATTAATATATAAAAGTAATATATTTTTTATTAAATTTCCAATTTTGGATTCATCATTCTAAATCAAGAACATAATTAAATCAAAGTTTTTTCATTATTTCAAAAGCAACTTGCGTCCTTTGTCAACTATTACAATAAATTATATATTTTTTATTTTTATCTAAATTATACAATTCAGATAAAAAATTTTCTGAGTTAAAAACAATATTTAATAAATCATTTCTATCAGCTATAGTTCACAGAATTTTTAATTCATATATATCTCTGATATCAATAATTATATATTTTTTATCATTAATTATTTCTTGTATTTTTTCTGCTGAAACTACTTCAAAATATGAGTTATTTTTATTATTTGAATCTTGTATTTTATCAATATTTTTAGTCATAATTTTATTTATAATAATTTATTGATTAATACTATTTATTAATATAAAAAAACAAATTTTTTCTTTTAAAAAACTAAAAATATCCCCTAACAACAATTATTTTTTTGAAAATATTTTAAAAAATAATATACTAAAATCATTAATTATTAAAAAATTATAAAATTATGTGAAGAGATTACCAAGATGTAGATTGGGATAATTGGACTTATGATGAAAATGATGATGGTATGTGAGTGCAAGAAGAAGAAATTATAGTAAAAGATGCAAATTGAAATATTTTAAATCCTTGAGATACAGTCGCAGCAATCAAAGATATAAAAGTAAAATGAGCAACTGATATAAAAAGATGAGACAAATTCACAAAAATAAGATTAACAGATGATGTTGAATTAATTGAATCTTGAAAAATGGTTTTGAGAACAGAATTTTTCAAAAAAATATAATAAAAAACTCTAGATAAAATCTAGAGTTTTTTTGTATTTAAAAAGTAGCAGTATTTGGATGAATAGTAAACATTTCATCTATTTCTTTGAGAATTTCGTCAGAAAGTATAATATCAGCAGAAGAAATATCTTCTTTTAATTGTTCCATCGTTGTAGCTCAAATAATATTTGAATGAACAAATCATTTTGTATTAACCCAAGCTAAAGCCATTTGAACAAGTGACATTCAGTTTTTTAAAGCTAAGCATTCTAATTCTTCTGAAACTGAAAGTGTTCTCTCGTTATAATTTTGAGGTTGTCTTTCTTTTCAGTAAAGCTCATAACGACTTCATTTTGGAAGGTTTCAATTTTTGTATTTTCAAGACAAAATTCCTCCAGCCAAAGGTGAATAAGCAAGTAATCAAACATTTTCAAAAAGACTAATTTCAGACATTCAAACTTCGTATTGTCTATTTAAAAGATTGTAAGGATTTTGTACAGTTTGAATTTTTGGAAGATTGTATTTTTCAGCTATTTGAAGGAATTTCATAGTTCCCCAAGGTGTTTCATTTGAAAGACCTAAATGTCTAACTTTTCACTCTTTTTGTAATTTTTCAAAAGCTTTTAAAAGTTCAATAATATGATTTTCTTCTTGTTCTTTGGAAGTGAACCAGCTTTCTTCATAATTCATTTTACCAAATCTATTAACATTTCTTTGTGGCCGGTGAAATTGGTACAAATCAATATAATCAGTTTGTAATCTTTCTAAAGATCAGTTAACAGCTGCTTCCATATCTGAAGCGATAAGTCATTTTCATTCTCTAACCCAAGGAATTCAAAATCAAGCCATTTTACTAGCTAAAATTACTTTTTCTCTATAACTAGGATTTTTAGAAAACCAAGTTCAAATATATTTTTCAGTCAATCATTGAGTATGTTCTCTTGGAGGAATTGCATATAATTCTGCAGTATCTATAAAATTAATTCCCGCTTCTTTAATAGCATAATCAAGTTGTTCGTGAGCTTCTTCTTCAGTATTTTGATAACCCCAAGTCATTGTCCCAAGACAAATCTTAGTGACTTCTAGACCAGTGTTTCAAAGTTTGTTTTTTTGCATAATTTTAGATTATTTTAAAAATTTAAAATGCAGATAATAGTTTAATGGATTTTGAATAAATGTCTAGTTTGGATGATAAGATTTGGTGCTGTAAAAAAGACCGGTCTCGAATGAGACCGGTCTTGATGATTTTTGTTTGTTTTTTGGATTTAAATTAATAGCTAGGGATTTAATTCTAAAATGATTTTTCAACTAATGAATGATATTCTTACCCATTAATAAAAGTAAATGAAGTAGAAGAATTAATTGAAAGTTATAAATAATAATAAATTTTCTCTTAAACAAAAAACTCCCCATTAAAAAATGGAGAGTTTTATTTTATTTGTAATATTTGGAGGTGCCTAGCGGAATTGAACCGCTGTACGGGGTGTTGCAGACCCCTGCATGACCACTCTGCCAAGGCACCAGAATGTTTAGCTTTGTGATTATAATAAAAAAATGAAAATTTCAAAAAAAATTTTCATTTTTTTATTATTTACATTCAAAACTAGTCAAAAATTCTTCATATCTAGTCGTATTTTCTACTGAAAGATTTAATGCCAGAGTTATAAAAAAAGCTTTGTTAGTATTACAAATATTTGCTGTTTGTAAAAACTTTAACCTTGGTGTATCTTTGTTATATTTAGCTTCAAAAGTATACAAAACTGAATCACTTCAATCAGCAAAAGTAATGTCTTTTGTGTCTAATATTTTATAATCCACATAATCACTAGAAGCTCAAATATTATTAAGCATAGAAAAATCTTTTGGTGTTGTTAATTTATCAAGTTCAGTTGATAAAATAAGCATATTATTGGCAAAGCCAGTATTAAAATTAGTCGAAGTAACTGCCAATTCAATTTCTCATTCACGAGCTTTTGGCAAAATATTTTCTTCATCTTCAATTACTTCCCAAACCTTAGGAATATCCATTACAAAATCAGAATTTTCAAAAGTTTTAAAACCAGATTCTTCAATCAATACTTCTTCTCATCAACATGAAACTAACAAAAAAACAAAGATTAACAAAGCAAAAATTTTTTTTCACATACAAAACTAATTAAAATTTATAAAATCAAACCTAATAATCATCATTCTACAAAAATTGGTCAAACGAAAAATACTGCTAAAATAGCTAGAAAAAGAATAAAAACTATCTTTATAACTGAATTTAATTTTTCTTGAAAATTTTTCATAACAAAAAAATATACAAACAAACAAAATGAAAAAACAGTCATTATATAAAAAATACTCAAATACTTAGAGAAAAAATCTGAGTAAAAACCTGATGAAACAAAAAAGAAACTAAGAAAAAAAACAAAAGTAAATAAAACGAATATCAACTTTGATCATTCATATCTAGATTCACAAACTGTTTTTTTATTTCAAAACTCTTTTTTTATTTTTTCTTTAATTCACATACTAATCTTGATTTTTTAAAAATAAAAAATATATTATAAATAACTTTAATTACATTTATAATATTAAGAAATGAGTTTAACACAAGAACAAATTGAAAAATTATCAAAAAATCTTAGCAAAATTAGCTTAGATGATGAAAAACTAGGTAACGATATAAACGAAATATTACAATATATTGACTTGTTAAACGAAGTTGATACTACTTGAGTAGAACCTACAGTTTCAGTAGTTCAAAAAAATAGTTCTCTAAGAAAAGATGTAGAAACAAGTAAAGAAACTCCTGTAAAAGAATTACTTGATTGTTCAAACCAAAAAGTTATAGCAAACCAAATTGCAATAGCAAATATAATGAAATAATTATGATAAAAGACTTAAAACTAGTAAATTTTAGAAATTTTGACTCAAAAGAATTAAAAGATTTTGAAGCAGAAAACTTCATAATATGAGAAAATTGAAAATGAAAAACTAATATTTTGGAAGCTATAAGTCTAATATGAAATAATTCTATCACAAAATTACATTTAGATGATTTAGTAAAATTGTGACAGGATTATTTTTTTGTTGAAATTATAGACCATAAAAATAACAAATATTGATTTTATTATTCAAAAAAAGACAAGAAAAAAAATTTTTTGATAAATAACAAAAAAACTACTAGAAAAAATTTTATGAATTCTACATATTCATGCGTGATTTTTTCTCCGATTATGATGAATATGATGTATTTATCCCCTAGTCTTAGAAGAGATTTTTTGGACGAAGCAATAAAAAGTAGTTATCCAGAATATGAATTACTTGTGAGAAAATACAAAAAAATTCTAAAATCAAGAAATTCAACACTAAAAGCAATTAATGAAAAAAGAGCAAAAATAGAAGATTTAAAATTTTTTGATGAGAGTTTTGTACTTTTAGCTAGCCAAATATATGTTTACAGATTTAAGATTATAAATTTTTTAAAAGATTCTATAATTAATACAACACAATATTTTTGAGGAAAAATAAATAATATTAGTTTTGAATATAAAACAAAAATTGATGAAAATAATATTGAAGATTCTATAAAAAATTATATTCAAAAAAATTTAAACAGAGATATTATTTTGGGAAAAACACCAATTTGACCACATGTTGATGATTTTGATATTTTGATAGATTGAGTTAGTTTAGTCAATTTTGCTTCAAGGTGAGAAACAAAAAGTATAATAATTTATCTAAAACTTTTAGAGTGAATTTTTATTGAAAAAAAGACTGGTAAAAAACCTATTTTAATAATTGATGATTTGCTTAGTGAACTTGATGAAGAACATAAAGATTTACTTATTTCAAAAATAAGATATTATCAAACTTTTATCTCAAATATATTTGAAGATAAAAAAACAAACTATATTAAAATATAAAATAAAAAATAGTCAATATGATTTTTAAATTATTTTTTTTATTTTTTATTTTTTTTGTTATAGTATACAAGTATATTACATAAGTTATTTGATTTGTATGAAATTCCTAAACAAAGTTTTATTATTAGCTACTCCATTATTATTTGTAGCAGTTCCTACTTCACTAGCTGCTTCTGTAGATACTTTTGAAGTGAGACTTACTCCAGAAAGCTCTAAAGCTTGAGAATATCTAGACTTTTATATAGAAGCAAAAGATAGTAATAACCAAACAGTCACTGATTATACTGGTATGGTTTTGATATTTTCAGAGTCTGATCCAGAAGCTGAACTACCAACTGCATTACAAGAAAATACTTATACATTTCAAGATTCAGATCAATGAAAAGTAATGTTTGAAAATGCAGTAAAATTTATGAATGAATGAACTCAAAATATTTATGTTTATGATTTTAACGATGACACTGTATTTTGAATGTGAGAAGTACAAATAGAATGATGAGATCAAACTCAATCAGCAAATATTGATATTATAAGCCCAGAATCTTGATTAACAATATGAAGTGAGACAGTAAAAGTATCTGGTTCTTCAAGCAAAAATCATAAAATCAAGGTAACTCTAAATTGAGTAAATGAGTTTGAAACAACTACTAATAATCAATGAATTTATGAAGTAGAGATTGAATGATTAGATGATTGAGAAAATAGTATCGTTGCTGAAATATTTGATTCTGAAGATAATGTTATTTGAAAATCAGATGAAGTTAGAATAAAATATGAATGAAATTCTATAAGTTTAAAAAATTTAAAACTAACTCCAGAAGAAGTAGAAATAGAATGAGAATTTTCTATAGAAATTACTGCAAATGAATGATTAAGAGATGTAAGTGTTATAATCAATGATGTAGTAACAAATTTAGAAGAAACCGACAATGGAATTTATACAGCTAATACTTTTGCACCAGGTGAAGAATGAGCGTATTCTGTTGATGTTATATTAAAAGATGAAATATGACACGAAAAAAGAGAATTATGAGCTGGAAGTTTAGTAGTAAATCCCAAAGAAGAACTTAACGCAGCAGAAGAAGTTGAAGAAGAACAACCTGAGCAAGAACAAACTCAAGATGAAATTGATCTTTCTATAAAAAACTTAAAACTAGTAACTCTAAAAACAAAGTCGGTTTTAACTTGGGATAAAGTAGAAGAGGCTTTAAGTTATAACATTTATAGAGAATTAGAAAACTGAGAAATGGAGTTGGTACAAAATGTTCCTGAATCAAGATTTGAAATAGAAATAACATCAGATGAAGTAAAATATGAAAATTTTTATGTAAAAGCGGTAACAGAAGATGATAACTGAGAACCTTACGAATGAGCATTATCTGATGCTACAAAAGTAAAAACTTGACCTGAATTAATATTATTATTATTAATTGCATTAATCTTACCTATAATATTTGTTGTGCTAAAACAGAGAAAAGCATAAAAAAAAGAACTTTTAAAAGTTCTTTTTTTTATGCTTTATTAGGTACAGGTATATTTTCTTCTCTATTACTAATAGTCATTTGTGGAAAAGGAATTTTTATTCCAGATTGTCTAAATGCCAAATGAACTGTTTCTGTAACATTTGATTTTGTTTTTAAATATTCTCAACCTTCAGCAGCAATCCAAAATCTAAGAATAAGATTAACTGAGCTTTCATCAAGTCTATCTACAGTAACAAATGGCTCTGGAGAATTTAAAACAGTTGGAAACTGAGCAATTATTTGCATCATAATTCTTTTTGCTTTTACTACATCTGACGAATAATCAATTCAAACATGTACTTCTACTCTTCTCTTATCATTACTATTATAATTTGAAACATTTTCTTCCAAAAATTTTACATTTGGAACATAATAAATTACTCAATCAAACTGTTGTATAGATGTAAAAAGAGAGTGAATCCTCTTAATGTTTCACATTTTTCAATCTTCTAATTGTACTAAATCTCAATTATGATAAGTTCATTGAGTAACCATAATTATTCAAGAAATAAAGTTAGATAAAAATATTTTTAAAGTAAATCACAATCAAAATCAAAATCATCACAAAAATATTCACATATCAACTCACAAAATAGTCAAAGTTATAGCAAAACCAATAAACAAAATAGTAATATTTGTAGTTCTTGATAAAACTCATATTAATTCTTCCCTATTTTCTCAGTTAGATTTTTGTTCTAAATAATTTGCTAATTTTGATGATAAAATTTTTGAAAAAATAAAAGTCAAAAATATTATAATAACTGCAAAAACAATATTTAAAAACATTTCTGCACTAAAAAAAGATGAAATTATTCATATATTTTCTTTTGATTTATCAATTTCTGAATTTGTAGCACCTAGAGCAACCCCAGGAATTAATACAAAAAATAAAAATGAACTAAGAGTAATTATTTTTTTCATAAAAAAAGATATAAGATTAAAATACTATTAATAATATTTTATCATATATCTTTTTTTGTTGCAAAAATTATAAGCTTATTTTATAAGTCTAAAATTATAAGTATCCGATACAAATGTTCCTTTTAAGTGAGTTAAACATTTTGTAACATTATTATGCCAATGACTAGTGTCGGTTGCATAACAAAATGATCATTCTTCTCTACATGATGGTAATCACATTAATTGTCTTCATGCTCAAGATAGTTTTGAAATATCATCATAATTTCAAAAATATTTATTATTCAATGTACGAACAATCGAATATACTCATTCTCTTGCATTTGCAAATCATCTTCTATCTCATCTATCATTATTTCAGACATTTCAAACATTATATGCTGAACTTAAATTTTTTCAAAGACCTGATTCAGCTAATCAAATACACATAGTTAATGAAGGATCAATATTTCAATCTAGAGACTCATCAACCCACATTTGCCAATTATTAAATGTTCAAATAGCGTATTTTCAAATTAAATCTTTTTGCCTTTCTATTTCATTATTTCATTCTAAGAAAAAAGTCCTTGAGTTTTTATCAATATTTTCGTAAGCATATCATTTTCTATTTTGATAATCTATCAAATATTTTGTTTTATATCTTTCTGGAAGATTTTCATATTTTAGATATGAATTATCTAGTACCATAAGTGGATCAATATATTCTTGATCTTTAAAAACTTCCATATGCAAATGAGGTCACGTAGTTATATATCATGCTCAAGCTGTTCAAAATTCTCAACCACTTTTTGCGATTAATTGCCCCCTATTAACATATTCATATTCATCTACTAATATTTCATTAAGATGTCAAAAAACTGTAACATATCAATCAAAATGCTTAATTGCAAGATAAGAATAAGCTTCACTATTTGGTGGAGTAATATGTAAAACATATCAATCCATTGGAGCTTCAATAGGAGTTCATTGAGGTATTACAACATCAATAGCATTATGGTCAGATCAAAATGTATCTTTATATCATTGTTCTCTATAATAAGCTGAAATACCTAAGTAAGGATTAACAGGCCATTCAAAAATATTTTGTGTATCTAATACTTGTTCTTGATTTGCAGTAATTTGAGATTCTCAATGCATCATTCTATTAATATTATAACATTTTTCAGAATTTAATTGCATAGATCTTAATTCAGCAGAATTTTTTGTAACATCTACAAAATCACAACCATATTTTTCAAGAATTGTATTACGAGCAGAATTTAACTTAATTCTTTCTCTTAATACTTTTAATTTTACTTCATTTTCTAATTCTATTTTTTCTGATAAATATTCTTCATAATATTCTTGCTCTCATCTATTTTCATCTAATAATTTTTGTTGAAAACTTTTTTTGTCTTGAAGAATTTTTTGTTCAATTATTCATTCTTTTCTTAATTGCTTTAATTCTTCTTCTTTTTTTTCTAAACCAACTTTTTTTGTATAAAGTTCACTAATATAACTTCTATGATTATTGATTAGATTTTGTCCAGTAACTTGAATAATTCATTTATAATAAAGGTCATTTATCATATCTCAAATATCTTCTCAATTAAGAAGTATACTTTTTAAGTTATCTATTTCTGTTCATTCATAAGAAGTATTAGATTTTTTATAAATATAAGTTAGATAATCTAATAAAATTTCTTTATTTTCTGCTATTTTTTCCTTTAATCATTCTATAGTTTTAGAATTTTCATTTATTTCTCATTTAACCCTAATAACATCAAGGTTTATTTGTTTTACAGTTTCTTGAGTATTTTCTATACTTTGATTCAAGTCATTCAATTGTTTTTCTAATGAATCAATATGAGTTACAATATCACTATACTTTTCTTGTGCTGTTAATCTATCTTCCAAAATATCATTAGACATTGAATTATATAAATCTAATTTTTTAGAAATACTAAACACATCAGAATAATTTCAATTATAGTCAGAAAGTTCAGACTCAAATAATAATTCATATTGTTGTTTTTGAAATCTTTCTAAAATAGCTCATTTTTCAGAAGTTGTAAGAGCATTTACAAGACTGTAATGAAATATAAATCAAAAAATTAATAAAACTGATAAATATATTTTATGCAAAATATTTATATTAAAAAGTAAATATGATTATATTATAAAATATTTTTATTAATATATCAAAAAAAATCTATTGACAAGTTAAACTTTTTGATTCTTAATAAATAATTCCACAAAAAATAAAATTAGAAATGTAAAAAAACCAGTAACAATAATAGGAGCACCTATATTATAAAAGAAAATCAAACTCAAAAAAAATAAAGATATAAAAAAAGATTGTCTAAAGCTAGATAAAACATGAAAAATATAGACATTACCTCTAAAATATATTTTTTTTATAAAATATAAAAATATAGTAAAAAATGAAGTAAGAGAAAAAATAAAACTAGTAATTATAAAAGTTATAGCCATATAAGTATAATCATATGGATCTAGATAATTCAAAATAAGTATAAAAGTTGTCAAAGATAAGCAAAATATTATAAATATCAAAAAAAGTATAAATCTTTTTTTCACAGGCAATTTATTACAAAATAATTTTTATTTATTGTACACATTTTTTACTTTTTTTAAAGTAAAAAAAATAAAAATGATTTAAAAATCATTTTTATTTTTTATTGAGAAATATAATTAGGATGAGTAGATTTATCAAAAATCCATCATGGATTATTTACATAAGAATCAAATACATAACCTAAACTTGGTCAATAAATAGTTCAATTATTTACAAGAGATTGAGAATTAAAAGAATAATCTCACAAACTATTTATACTCTGAGGTAACGTTATAGAACTCAGCTCATTAAGTCAGAAAGCAGAATATCAAATTGTCTTAACTCAATTAGGAATTATAATTTCTTTTAAAAGGTTTTCTTCGAATGAATAGAGTCCTATGTAATCAATTGTATTTGGTAAGATAACACTTGTTAAATTCAAATTCCAAAATGCACTATCTCAAATAGCTAAAACATCTAATCAACTTATCTTACATGGAATTACAACATCTGTTCATCAACTAACATTATCATATCAAGTTATTGTTTGAGTGTTAATATCAAAATTAAAAAAAGAAGAGCTAGTAACATCAATAGGATCATTACAAGATAAATGGTTATTCGATCAAGGAATTAAGCTTCAAGTAATTTCTCAAATATAAGGATTATTAGCTATTATTTCTTTAGAAAGATTAGATCAACTTGAAGTTATTTGGTTTTCGTTCATATCGAAAAAAATCGTATATTGATTGTTATCACTCGATAAGTCTATATTAGTTGAAAGTTTATGAATTGGTATTCAATTAATGGGGTCTACAAAAACTCAAACTGAGTCTCAAGCAAGATATGGAAACCTATCTCAATAATCTGCAAAAGTATTTGGGAAAAATAAATTACTAGAGACTTGAACATTATTTGTATCATTTTCTAAATATGCCATTAATTGAAAATTTTTTTTATTTTCACTTATAACATAAGTATAAAACTCTTGGTCAGAAGGGTCTTTAGCATCAATACTAATTTCTAATAAATTCAAAATATCTTCTCATGCGTATCATTGAATTGTATAATCAGTAGTTCAACTTCAAACGGTAACACTATTTTCGGGAATAGGTAAAACATAATTTCAGGCAGAATATATTTCTAATCACGCTCCAATTAATCATAAATCACTCATTCTTTTACTATCTCTAGCATTACTTCAAAATCAGATCAAACTTATAAATCAAATAGTTCATAAAATAGACAATATTACAATAACAACAATTAATTCTACTAATGTAAATCATTTTTTGTTTTGCATAAAAATTATTTTCGTAAATAATTTAAATTATCTAACTTTTAAAATATTTTGCAAGTTTTTTTTAGATTTAGACTTGACAAATAAAAATAACTATTTCCAGTATCTTTTTTGACTATCATAATAAAATATAGGTATAACTATTAATGTTAGAATACTACTAAGCAATAATCACCAAATTACAGTCCAAGCTAATCATGACCAAACTGGATCTCAAATAATTGTAGCAGCTCAAAAAACTGTTGTCAAACTTGTAAGAATTATTGGTGCAAATCTTACATATCAAGCTTTTAAAAGTGCATCTCAAATAGTTAATCAGTTTTTTTTCAAAATATTTAAATAATCTATCAAAATTATTGCGTTTCAAACAACTATTCATCAAAGAGCTATTATTCAAATCATACTTGTAGCTGAAAAATATTCATTATTAAATAAATAAAGTGCTGTAAATCAAGGAAAAACTCAGAAAAAACTAAGCAAGAATGTTATCATTATTATTCAAGAAATCTTAAAACTAGAAAATTGTCATACTAGTAAAAAATATATAGCTAAAAGTGATAAAACCATAGCAATTCACAAATCTCTAAAAGTATCTATTGTCAATTTCCATTCTCATCACCATTCTAAATTATATTCTTTTCAATCACTTAATCATAAATATTTTATTCAATAAGGATTCCAAGATAAAACTTTATAATCTTCTCATACAAAATCTTCACTCAAAAATATATTAAATAATTTTATAACTGGATATACCAAAGAATCATCTCACATTTCAGCATAAATTGTTTTTATTTGTTCTTTATCTTTTGTAGTTATTTCATTAGAAACAAATTCATAATCTATTTCAACTACTGAATTTAGAGCTATTTTCTGTCAATTTTTATTTGTTAAATAAATATTATCCAAAACTTTTAAAGAATCTTTTTGAGAATTTTTAAGAGTTAAAATTATACTATTATTTTCATAACTATCACTATTTTTATAGTTTCAAATATTTGCTTCACCAAAAATAATTCCTAAAGTTGAAGTAATTTGATTTGTTGTAATTCAAGCATCACTTGCAAAATTATTATTTATTTCTAGATTTAATTTTCTGTAAGTTGTACCATTTGAATTAGATAAATCAACAATAGAATATTTATTCTTTATTTTTTCAATTTCTTTTTGTGCCTTTAACATAAAATCATTCAAATCTGATTCTCCTCAATCCCCTTTTATATTAATCAAAAAAGTTGACATAACAGGTGGCCCTGGTGGATCTTCTTGCAGTCTTACTTCCAAGTCTGGATACTTTGATAAAATATAATTCTTAAAAATATCTCTAATATTTATAGTAAAATACTCTGAAGTTACTCTATTTTCTAATTCTTCTTTTGGAATAAGATTAAGTCTAGAACTTATTTGATTTTCTCATGTTCTTTGAGAACCTCACCTAAATAAATTAGCAAAATCTCAAACAAATGCGTTTCAAATCGTACTTGTTAAATTTTTAGCAATATCTAAGTCTTTTGGTAAATCCTCATTTTCAAAGAAAAAGTCTGACATATGATTTTCAATTTCTAACATTTTTTCAGAAGAATAAGACCTTGGTCAATCAATCCAAACATAAATCTGATTTTGGTCAGATTTTGGAAGCATTCTAGCTTTGAAAACAGTTAAATAAATTGGAGCAAACATAACAGAGAATAATGTAATCCAAAAAACTAATTTGAATATTTTTCTATTTTTGTTAGATTTTTTTTCTTCATTTAAAAACTTTTTCATAAATATTAGATAATATTTTCTAATATCATATTTGTTATCTTTTTCTTTTTTATCTCTATCGCTCTCCGTTATATCGTTTGCAGATAAATAACTAATCCAAGGATTTACAGTTAATGAAATAAGAAGTGAAATAAGTAAAGCAAAAATAGCATATTTTGGTATTGGTCACATGTATTCTCACATCATTCCAGTTACAAAAAACATACTTCAAAAAGCTAACAATCTTGTAACAGTAGCCATAATTACTCAAAATCAAACCTCTTGAACTCATTCTAAAACAGCTTCTAATCTAGTTTTTCAAGTATAAATTCTTTCTTCTAAATGCCTAGAAATATTTTCAACAACAACAGTAGAATTATCTACAATCATTCAAAGAACCAATATCAAAGCAAAAAGAGTAATTTTATTAATATTATCTCAAATTATCAAAGCAATGAAAAATACTAATAATAATGTCAAAGGAATAGAAATAGCTGTATTAAAGGCATTCTTTATTCAAAGATAAAAAGCCAAAACAATAAATACAATAACAAAAGATTGAAAAAGATTTACAAGAAGCATATTTGTTGCATTTTGTGCAGCTTTTCATTCATTTTGTATAAGTTCGATTTTTATATCATTTGGAATTTCATTTTCAAAATCACTTACATAATCTTGAATTTGATTAGTTACATTAACTGAATTAGTTCCGATTTTTTTTCAAAATCAAATTAAAACAGAATTAGATCTTTTTTCTCAATCAGTAAAATTTGTATAACTATCAATTCTGCTAACTCAATATCTAACTTCTGCTATATCTTCTAAATAAATATTATTTCATTGATAATTACTAATCACAATTTTTTTTAATTCTTCTATATTTTGAATTTTTCAATCAACTCAAACAAATATTTTTTCTCAATTATTTATTATATTTCAAGCGGGTAAATTCAGATTATATTTATCTAAAACATCATAAACTTGTAAAATATCAATTCATCTGTAATTCAAAAGGTCCAAATCCAAATCAATAACAATATTTTGAGAATATCAACCAACTATTTCTATAGTTGTAACATTTTGCAAAGTTTTTACTTTTTGCTTTAATAAATTAGCTATTTGTCTAAGATAAATTTGTTTTTCTTCATTTGTTAAGTTATTATTTCAAACATAATTTATAGAATAAGTTATTTGAGATAATTCTTCAGGATCTATTGAAAAAATTTTTGGTTTTCAAACTTCAGAAGGTAAAGAAGAAATATTTTCGTTAATTTTTTGAATTAACCTAATTTTTGCATCTTCTGAATCAATTCAAACTTCAAACTTTGCCATAATTCAAGCAAAATTATCATAAGAATATCAATAAACTTCATCAATTCATTGCAATTCATAAATAGAATTTTCAAATTTAGAAACTACTTTTGTTTTTATTTCTGGTGCCTCTAGTCAAGGAGCTGGAATTTCTATTTGAAAAGCTGGAACTACAATACTAGGATTAAATTGTTTTGGTAGTAAGTAATAACTTCAAATTCAAACTAAAAAACTCAAAAAAACTAATACAAAAGTTAATTTAGAATTTTTTATGAAAAAATATGCTATATTTTTAAACATTATTTTGATAATTAGTTATTTAATAAATTTTCTCCATCATAAATATTTTCCTTTCAATCTGTTATGATTTTTTGTCAAAGCTCTAATCACTCAACTTGTGAAAAATTTTCATCCATTTTTATAATTTTTATTTTTTTGTATTTTGCTATTCAATCTTCTAAAACAAAAACTCAAGGAACGATATATTTGTTAATTATTGAATTATTTGGAATAATTATTTGAGATTTATTATTTCAATTATCAATATAAGCTTTTGCAAAAGTTCATAACTTAATGAGATTTTTAGAATTATTATAAGTTAATTCTATTTTTGTCTTCTTTGTAATTTTATCAATATTTGGAAAGATTTTAGTTATTTCAAATTTTAAAAAATCATTATAATTTTCTACCTTTACATTTATTTGTTTTCATAAATTTATTTGAGATAAAACTTCATCTCAAACATTTATTTCTAATTTTATAATATTATCATCACTAATAACAACAACTGGAGTTCATGCTCATACAACACTTCAAATATCAAAAAGCTTATCTGTGATAACTCAAGAAAATGGTGCAACTATTTTTGTATTATCTATCATTACTCATGCTTCATTTTGTGAAGACTTAGTTTGAGAAATTTGAGTTTCTACTTCTAATAAAGCAGATTGTTTTTTATTTTTTAATGCTTCTAATCAAGATTTTGCTTCTAATATTTGAGATTTAATAATTTCTATTTGTTTATTTGCCTGATTTAATCAAGTTGTAGCTTTATTTATATTAGAATTTGACTCATTTTTATAAGTATTAAGTGTTTGATTTAAAATATCTATTTGTTTTTCACTATTTTCAATTTGATTTTTAAGAGAGTCTAGAGTTTGTTTTTTTTCATTTGAAATATTTTCTATACTATCAAGACTTCACTTTAATCAAACCATAAAGTTACCACTAACTGTCAAAATAACTTGTTGATTTTGTGTTTGAAAATTTGTAATTTGATTTTTTAATTCGTTTATTTGAGATTGAGGAAAAACTGAAGAAACAACAGAATTCTCTATAACACTGTAAGATAATGAAAGTATTTTGTTAAAATCATTATTAAAAAATTGATAATAATTTTCTAGATTTTCTTTTATTTCTAGTCTTGTAAGATCTTCTTTTGAATTATTTTCTAATTCTTTAAAATTCTCCATTCAAAGTAAGATAATATTTTCTAACTCAATTTTCATTGAAGAATTTTTAGCTCACAAATAATTTCTATAAACAATATCTTTATTTTTATTTTCTTCTGTAATTCAAAAAGTATTATCCAAAAAATTAAAAACACTGTTTGCTAAAATATTAGCACTATCAATAGAATTTCTCGAATTTGTATAAATATTTTTTTCATTTTCTTCAAAAATATTTTGTGTATTTTGATAATTTTCTTTAGCAGTTTCTAGTCAAATTTTTGCCTGAGAGATTTGATTCTCAACAGTTTTTATTTGGCTATCACTAATTTTATTAATATCATCTACTCATGTAGAAGCTCAAAAAGAATTAATTTTTGCTAATTCTAAAGATTTTTCTAATTGCAAAATTTGATTATTTGTAGCATCTATTTGACTATCAAAAGTATCACTTGTCGAGTCTTGTAAATTTTGTAAATTTCAAATAATATTAGATGCTGAGATAAATCAAGTTTTTGCTTCTGCTCAATCTAATTCAGCAAGTAATTGTCATTTTGTAACATTTTCACCTGCTTCTACATAAATATTTGTAATTTTTCATGGAGATTTAAAACCAAGTGTAGTATTATTTTTTCATTCTAAATATCAAACATAATTAGATCAAGAATCAATTACTCAAGTTCAAACAATTGATGTATTAAAATATTTTTGTCAAAAATCTTCAGATTCAGTCGAACATGAAGACAAAAATATTAGAAATGTAAAAATTAAAATAATTTTTTTCATAAGTTTACTATAGGTTAAAAAATATTTTTTCTATTTCTTGTGGTATTTTTGATTTATCCAAACCACATTTTCAATAAACTCAATTTTCTCTAAAACTTTGATTAACAGAAACCAAAAAAATATAAGTTTTTTCTTTTGAAAAGTTTGCTTTTTCTGCAAAAGCTAAGTGTATCGTTTCAAAAATTATTTTGTGTTTTTCTTGAATAAAATCCATAATTTTTGAATCATCAAATCATGTAGAATTATTAATTTTGAAAAAAATATTTTTATAATTTTCTCAAAAATTAATAAATTCTAACAGCAATTCTTGAAAATTATTTTTATTCCATCTAACAATCAAGTCATTTATAAAATCAAAATATTTATTAAAAGAATAATCTAGCAAATCTAAAAACATATTTTCTTTTGAGTCAAAATAATAATACAAACTAGATTTTTTTATTTCGAAAATATCAGCAACTTCTTTAAGTGAAACATTTTGATAATTTTTTTCAAAAAATAATGGTTCTATTTTATGTAATATTTCAGTTTTTTTCATATTTATTAAATTTCTTAATTAATCTTAACTAACGTTTGTTAGGTAAATTATAATAAAAAAAATAAAAAAGCAAATTTTTTACTTTTTTACCTTCATTTTATTTTTATTTTTTCGATAATTTTACACTTTTTATCATCTCATATTTCAACAAAAACTCAAGAAACAATATAATTTTCATCAAGTGATTGCTCTATTTTTCACTTTTGTATTCCAGTTAAAAACCTACTTCTTACACTAAGATAATCAGCTCAAATAACAGATTTTAACGGTCAATTCATTCAAATATCATTAATATATCAAGTTCATCAATCAAAAATTATTTCATCATTTGTCTGAATATGAGTATGAGTTCAATATACAAAACTAGATTTTCAGTCAAGAAAGTGAGCTAATCAATATCATTCAGCAGTTGCTTCTTTATGAAAATCTACAACAACAGCATCATATTCATTAGAAGAATATTTTGATAAAATATTCTCTACACAATAAAAAGGATTTTTTACTCTGTGATTCATAAAAACTTCTCATTGTAAATGAATAAAAAGAATTTTTTTTCAGTTTTTTTCAAATATTTTATATCATACTCAAGCAAAATTATCATCATAAAAATTTGCAAACCTCAAAAGATTAGAATCTTTTTTATCTAAATAATCTTTTATTTTTTCATAATTATCAACAATATGATCACCTCAAGACATAATATCAACTCATATTTTATTCATTTCAATAATATGTTTTTCAATAGCTCATCTTCAAGATGTTATATTATCAACATTTGCGATTACAAAATCTGGCGAGTATTTTTTTATTAATTCTGGTAATTCTTGTTTTAATCATTTTCTACCAATTCTTCAATACACATCTCAAAAAATTAATAATTTCATTTTTTTTTATTAAACTTTAAAATTGTTTTCTTTAATAATTCTAACATAAATAGAAGTCAAAAGCATTGATACAAAACCATAAATAATCAAAAATTCTATTATAGAATAAACTAAACTCAAATAATAATAATTTTGTTGTAATGAGTTAAAATCTTCCTGAGTTAGATTCGAATATTCTATGTTAAGAGATTGATAATAATATTCATTTCTAGATAATAAAGCTGCTTTTTCTTCCTCAGTTGCATTTATAAAATTAGAATAATTTTGTAAATCTCAATATTCTCAATTTATAGTTAAACTAAAATAATTAAATGGCATAAAAAATAAACCAAAAAGTAAAAAAACAATCATTGTAGAAAATAACTTATTTACTCATTTTGTATCTTCAAAAGAATTTTTTAATGCTCAAATAATGCTTTGAGATTTATCATCTAATAAAATAAAAAATCAAAATATTATTCTATAGGCCACGTAAAATAAAATTATTAAAAATATTATTGCTAATATAAGCGATAATATGGAAAAAGAATTAACAGGTCCAGAATTAACCATTGCAAAAACTGTATCTAATCCTCAAAATAAAAATAATAAGATAAATATCGAAACAAAAAATAATATTATTGGAATTAATGTTACTCATACAAAAATTAATGAATATACAAAAAATTTAAAAAATGATTTGTAATAAAAATAAATATTATCTTTTATTGGTAATTTTTTTCATTCAATATAATTCAAGTTCAAATTTATTAGTAAAAAATTTGTTGATAAAACAAAAAATAAACTAAAAAATACAAAAGTTAATATATGAAAAATTAAACCTATTCAAGGTGTAAATACTCATGTAAATAAACCAGATAAATATAGATTAAATGGCTCTCCTGCAATAATAGAAATTATAAAGTATATAAAAACAAGTGGCAAAACTAGCAATATTGAAATAACAAATGAGTAAATATAAATAATTATTTTTGAAAAATTCCAGTGAATAAAATTTTTGTATAAAAAAATTATATCAAAAAACATATTTTTTATTATTTGTTTCATAAAAAACTCAAATTAGTATATTAATGCATTTATTTTAATAATTTAGAATGAATTTGCAAAATAAAAACAAAAATGTAAAATGAGAAAAAATAATTTATAAAATATGAAAAAACAAGATATAGTTTTTGCAGCTGCGAAGTTGCCTTTGGATTTTATTATAATTTTTTGTCTTTTTTATATAGCCAGAGAATTAAGGGAGATAAACGATTTTGTTCCTGGAGTAGATTTACCTATACAAACTATTGATGATGCTAGTTTGTTATTTTTTGCGCTTTATTGAACTATTTTGTATATTTTTATATTTGCTATTCATTGACTTTATTTTATAAAAATAACTTCTTCAAAAATAGCTGAATTTTTGCAAATTATTAGATATTCTTTTTATTGGTTAATTTTTTATTCATTTTTTGTGTATTTATGACAGTGAATAATCTATGATGTAGAAATTCCTAGACTAATAATAGTTTTTACATTTGTATTAGGTACTCTGGCAATAATTTTGGAAAGAATTTTTTTGAATAAATTTGAATATTTTTTGATAAAAAAATGAGCTTTATCAAAAAGGAAAATATTATTAATAAATAATAGACCAACAAAAAAAATAAAAAATATTATAGAAGATATAAAAAGAGCCAAAATATACAAAATAATTTGATACTCTAATTCTGAAGAAATAGACGAAACAAAGATAAAATATATTGGTTGAATAGAAAAATTAAAAAAAATATTTGAGAAAAAACAATGTGATGAAGTTCTTTATATAGACAGTGATTATACAAAAAAAGAATTACATTGATTATGGGAATTAACAAGAATTTTTTGAATAAGATACAGATATATAACCAATTCTTTTGATGTTACAAAAACTAACACAACACTTTCATTAATAAATCAAATTCCAGTAATTGAAATAAATAATACTTCTCTTGATAGTTGGGGAAAAATTTTTAAGAGAATATTTGATTTTTTTGCCTGAATATTTTGAATAATTTTACTTTCACCAGTTTTTTTGATTGTTGCATTATTGATAAAATTAGAAGATTCAAGATGACCAGTTTTTTACAAAAATAAAAGAATATGACAAAACTGAAAAAATTTTAATTTGTACAAATTCAGATACATGAAATGGAAATATTGTGTAAAAGACGCTTATAATATAAATGAAAAAGAAGATAAAGCATTAGAATTTGAAAGAAAATTAATAGAAAAAAATTCAACAAGAAGTTGACCTTTGTATAAAATAAAAAATGATCCTAGAAAAACAAAAGTTTGAGAATTCATAGAAAAATATTCTATAGATGAATTACCTCAATTTTTCAATTTAGTAATATGAAATATGAGTCTAGTCTGACCGAGACCTCATCAACCAAGAGAAGTAGAAAAATACTCCATAGACCAAAAAAGATTACTCACAATAAAACCATGAATTACAGGAATGGCACAAGTAAATGGTAGAGAAAACAACGATTTTAGAAAAGAAGCAGAACTAGATATTTTTTACATAGAAAACTGGAGCGTTTTAATTGACCTAAAAATAATACTAAAAACTTTCAGCGTAATATTTTCAAGAAAATAAAAAATACTTTACTTAAAATTTAAGTAAAGTATTTTTTAATTAGTAGGTACAATACAATGTACAAATTTATCTGTGTCGTGAGAATTGAAAGTAGATATATTTATTCAAGAATGAGATACATAACTAGTATTAGATATTGACCAATTACCGTTAACAGGTCATCTATTATGTAGTCATACATTATCATTATAACTACCATTATATCAAGCTGTAATCATATAAGCAGGTCAATTATTTGTAATATCATTTATATTATTAAAAACTGTTGTTAATTCATCTCAATACCATATTCAATCATTAGAACAATTACTATTATTATAATTTAACCATGTATTTCAATTTTGGTATTGTTTTATCATCCGTTCAAAATTAGAAGAAGAATTCCGTAAACTTCAACAAACCATGGTTCAAATTGGAGGTAAGTCATTAATTGTTTTATAATATTTATCCCAATAACCTAAATTAGGAAAAATATTTGATATAGATGTAGAATTATCATGTATTATACATCAATTATCTGTAGAAATTCAATTACAATTATCACTTACAAAATATCATCAAACATTTTTACAAACTTGTGAAGCTTCAATTTGTACATCTTGCCGATTATTATATGATGTAGTTCATTTTTTGTACCAAACATATGCGGCCCAAGCCTCTTGATTACTATCTTTATATAAATAAACTATATTATTTACCTCAATACTATCACTAACAACTAAACTTTCATTACCTGAACTATCTCTGAATTTAACTGATACAGTTTTTGTTCATTCTGTATTTGTTAGGGTTACGTTTTTACTTGTAGTACATGTTTCCCATGTTGGTGTTCATGTAATATCTCATGATACATACATTTCTACTGTACTATCTACATTATCTGTAGCACATGATATATTTAGTGTAACATTTTCTGAGTTTGTAGATGT
>JBEPWB010000003.1:0-40301 GCA_041642635.1 bacterium | reverse complement strand
TTGAAGGAACACCAGCAGAAAGAGATTTTTCAATAAGACTTTTCAAATATGCATTTTTAACTTCTGGATTTAAAGGAACATTGAATTCTTATCATGATCTTGCTCCAGCAGAGTTAATAAAATATATCGGAATGGATGCCTTTATTAAAAGAAAATCTGCAGACTTAGTATCAGATGAAAATTACTTATCTACAGAGATGGATAACTTCTTTAAGAACTCTTGGAACAGAGATGATCTAGTACCTTCTATAACAAGATACGATAATCAAAAAACAATATCATCTAAAGGCAGTACTGTAGCATTAATAACTGACCAAGATAAATTGTACAGAGGTAAGAATAGAAATGGTAATCCAGTATATGCACCTTACACTAAACTTGGAAGAGTTAATCCTACATTGTTTAAATACATAGGATTTTTAGAAGATTCTAATGAAGCTGTTTATGTAGCAGTAGATAAAAAAGGATATAGAAAAGATGGATTTGTAGTAAAAGAGAATGTGTATGAAGGAACACTCTTTGCAGAATCTAACAAATTAGGATTAAGTGAAGGGGTTGTAAGTAAATTAACTGCATCTAAATTTTCAAATTTGATTTCAGAAATACAATCAGAATCTAAACGAAATGCGTACAAAGGATTCATACCTTTAGAGAATAATGAAATATCTGTAGAAGAGATGAAAGAATCTATAGATAATGTAGTAAGTTCAGAACAGATAGCTCAAGCTAGAATGTTTAAACGTTTAGATATACCAACTGAGACTTTAAATGAAATAGAAAATGAAGCTACAGAAGTTACTTTAGACAGGCCAGGATTAACTAATTTCTGGACTCTTCCTAATAATCAGATAGTATGGCTAGAAGAAATTTCAGATATAAAAACAGATTTAAAATCTATTCCTAAACCTTTAACATTCAGCTATCAAAATAATGCTAAACTTGTTGCTACAGGAGTTAAAACTGGAACAAGTAGAAATTCAGAACAATCAGGACTTAAAAAAGGAGAATCTGCAATTCAAGAAGTTGGAGGTAAACAGATAAAAGTTACATATCACGGGTTGTTAAATAAAGGACAGGCAGATTCTGCTTTAGGAATGCCTTACGAACAAGCTGAAGCTTTTGAAAGTACTACTACAGGTAATCCAGTTGAAACTTCAACAGTACAATTTATAAAAAATAAAGGAAATAAACATATTTACAGTTTAGAATTATTAAGTGGAAATGTTAATTATTCAGTATCTAATTATGGATATAGAAGTCCAACACAAGAAGAAATAGAACAACGAATTAAAGAATGTATGTAATATGGTAAAGTGTCCGAATACATCACATCCTCTATGGAAAAAATTAGTAGCTAAGGTAGGCATTCGTGCTGCCTATGCTACTTATATCCATATGGGAGAAACTCTTCCTCATGTAGGTACAAGAGATGCGAACAAGTTAAAATATAATGCCGAAGAAGCATTTGGCCTAGTAAAGTATTCAACTCTTCCTAGCGGTACTAGAATTACTAAGAAGAGAGGATTTGATAGAAATACAGCTAGACGATTAATAGATGATATAAAAGCTAATTACGTAGGAGATTTTGTAGCTACTCAAGGCACTCCAAGTCCTGGTATGAAAGGGGAATTCTCTGTAGAGATACATGGATGGCCTATAGAAAAGAAAGATAAGATTTTAAATGTTGAACAGGAAGTAATAGACTATATACAATATAAAGAAGAGTTGACTCAAATGTATGAGGAAGCTAATGAAACTATATTACCTCATGATCCTGATCGTGCAGATTATTTCTTAGAAATGCATTATATAGGAGATGCTGAACAACGCGGTAGAACAGCTAAAAGTATTTTAGAAGATTCTTATGATGTATCTGTTATTTCTCGTACAGATGGAAGTCTACGTAAAATACAAATACAAGATAAAAATAGAATTAAGCCTAACAGTGCTATAGCTACACTAACTATACATAGGGATGAAAATTATCCTAATTACGCTTCTATAGGTATTGCGTATGTACAAGAAGATTTTCGTAATAAAGGTATAGCTACAGATATGTATCAAGTTCTTATGGAATCTCTTCCAGAAGGAATGGAAGGATTTGTATCTAAGCTGGGAAGTAGAATGAATACCCAAGAGATAAGTACTATACATAGAAAATTAGATGATTACTTTAATATAGAAGAATTAGATAATGGAGATATATTGTTTCGTAAAAAAGAGGCACAACCTGTTAGACGTAATATAAGTCCTGATACTAGATATACCTCTTTATCAGATGTAGCAGCTAATATACGTAATTCAGAAAACTATTTAGATAATGCAGAACGTAAAGAATTAGACAGACAGAAAGAGTTTTTAATGCGTGCATTTCCTCAAGTAGAGGAAGTCATAGAAGACTATAATATGCCCCTTTTAGGCTCTTTAGAGGCCGGAGGTAGGACTATTAGGATAAACCCCTTAAGGATGAAGGAGGATACCTTATTTCACGAATTTGGGCACCTCATGATTGACTTACTAGGAGGAATGAATAATTCTACTGTAAATGGAGCATATGAAAGTCTAGTTAATTCAGAAGTATATATTGATGTATCTAAAAGATATCCTGAATTACTAGGTACCGAAAAGTTTAAAAGAGAAGTTGTAGCACAAGCATTAGGAGTTGAGTCAGAACAAGTATGGCAAAATTACGATAAAAAAACTGCTTGGGAAAAATTCCTTTATGATCTTCTAAATAACCTTAAGAATTTATTAGGGATTAACCGAAGTGAAATTAAGAAATTGGCTAGAGAGATGGTTACAGGTAATCCTTTAAATCCTGATAATTATCCTTCACATGCATCTAATGTCATACAAGAACAACGTGATAATATAGATTTAAATAATCCTGAAACTATAGTAACAGCGGTTAAAGAATTAAGTAGTGAAGTAGATTTTCAAGAGGTAGAGCATAAATACTTTTTAGGTGAAGTAGAATTAATGGCTGTAAGTTCTATAATGAATAGGGCAGGATATGGTATTAAACCAGGAGAAGAGACTCCTGCAGTTATAGAAGGTCAAAGATTAGGTACTACTATACATAAAAATGCAGAAGCTATTTCTAATGGTGTACAAGAAATAGTTAAAGTAGATACTGGATATGAAATGTCTAGAAAAGCCCATGGAGAGCTTAAACAATTACTTAGTGAAATGTTTGGCGATCAGTATACTCTTTTGAATGAGGTAATTATCCCAGATGCAGAAGCTCAAATGGCAGGTACTATAGATGTACTAGCTTTAGATAAAGATAATAATCTTATAATGTTCGATTTCAAAACTAAAAGAGCAGAAAAAGGGTTTAAATATTACGATTCTACTAAATTTGGGCATAGCCAAAGAGATATAAATAGTTTACAGTTATCTTTGTATAAACGAATGCTTAAACGTTCTTTAGGTCTTGATGTTAAATCATTGAATATTGTTATGCTTACTGCAGAAGTTAATAAGTATAATAAGATAATGGGAATGTCTATAGATACACAACATTCTGAAAATGGTATAGTAGAATTACCTTATAACAGACTTGCAAATGATCTTATCAGAGAACGTGTTAAAGAAATACAGATACAAGATGAGACATTACCTACAGATGAGATAGAAGAGAACAGTATACAAGCAGAAAATATACGTATTGTTAATGAAAGTTTAGATAAATATCAAACTATTTACAATAATGCTGTAGATACTTTTAGGGACAGATTAAGTAACGCAAGAAATAAAAACTGGTCAGGAGAAATAGATAGACTTGATGATCTTTTAGATAGAATGACACAAGCTGCTGTAGATCCTAAGCGTGGAATTGGTATTTTTGTACAAGAGGCTGTAAATCAGATTAGTAAATTTCATGATCTATATTTAGAACGTCAGCAACGAGAGCAAAATGGAGAAGAGAATGTCTGGACACCTACTATACTAATGAAATGGTATGAATTTTTAGGTGCTTATGATAATCTTGAAGATGTATCAAAACTGCTTCTAGAAGAAGGGATAGGATTACCTAAATCTCAGATAAATAAGTATAGAAGAATAGTTGATAATGCTATTGGTGTTAAGAACTTCTTAAGAGATTTGTATAAAGAAAAAGGCTCTAAAATATTAGCTGAATCTTATTATCCTCTTATCACAAGAGTCGAACGTGAAGTAGAGGAAGATAAAATGAGAGAATGGGATACTAAAAATCCTGAAAAAGCTAAAAAAATGTCTCGAAAAGAAAGAGATGCAGCTAGAAAAGAGTATGCTAAAAAATATATGGATGAGAATATTACAGATATTTATGAAAATACAAGATTAAGATTTGAACAAGAATTACATAAAGCTCATGAAGATATTGGATACATGGCAAGATGGTTAGATACTGTATTAAATACTAATGATATGGTTACTGCTGCTATGGTCAAAAGCTTTGTTATTGAAGTACGTACTGCTAGGGAGAAAGCTATAAGCAAACGTCAAGACATGATTGCTTTGGTAAGAGAAGTAGAAGATTTAACAGGCTATGACGCAACAACACCAGTTGAAAATCTATATGATTATTTCTTAGAAAAAGACAGTAAAGGTAATTACAGTGGACATCTATTGCAAAAATATAACAGTGCTTTACATACTGCCACTAATGAAATGATGGAAAAGACTAAAACTCTTCCTGCTCCTGAAAGAAGAAAAGCTAGACGTAAATGGAGAAAAGAGAATGGTGCAGATATAAATTGGGATAATCTTAATATTGACTGGTTTAAATATGCAGAAGAATTACAGCAACAAGGAGTTTTAAATGAGACTGAGCTAGTTGAGTTTAAGAAAAATGAAGAGAATGATTTTAGATATAAACAAAATGTAAATAAAGTTATTAACCCAGAAGCAGCTGACGCATTAATAAAATGGAAATTAGATAATATTGGAGAGTATTTAGAAATAACTAACGATAAATGGATAAATAAAGGATGGCCTGAATTAGAAAAAATACTACAAAATCCAGAAGATCCTAGAGCTAAACTGTATAATTTTATTATAGATTTACAGAATGAGGCAGATTCTTATCTTCCTAAAAACAGTAAACTTAACGGTGCTTTACCTGCTATTACCAAATCTTTTATGGAAGCTATCCAATCTGGAAGAAATATAATGGATATTACAAAGGCAGAATTTAGAAAACGCACTCAAGTAATGTCAGAAGATATAGAAAGAGGACAGAAAGGAGTAAGTGAGATGCCTATTTTCTTTCTTCCTACATTCTATAAAAGGGGAGCGGATTTCGATTTAGCAGATCAATCATATGATATAGCTACATTATATTTTTCCTTCTATAAAATGGCCATAGATTTTAGCCATAAAAGTGAGATAATAGGAGAAATGGAGCTTACTAAGCAGATGATTAAAGAAAGAGAATATACTGTACGTGACGCTAAAGGAAATCCTATTAAAAAGATGTTTGCAAATGCGAGAGATAGAGAATTAACTAAATCTGGACAAGCCTCTCTACTTGCTGAACAGGTAGAAGATTTCTTTAAATCTGATATTTACGGAAGAAAATCCGAAGGTATGGGGGATTTTGAAATCTTAGGATTGAAATTTGATAAAGCTAAATTTATTGACAATTTAAGCAGTTACTCTGCTATTAATATGCTAGGATTAAACTTTGTACAAGGTATAGCAAACGTAACATTAGGAGAAATTCAGAATATCACAGAAGCTATGGGGGGAGAGTTCGTAGATATGTCAGATATACATAAAGCTACAGCTTTTTATTTTAACCCTTCTAATATGGGCAATATGTTAGCAGATATAGGAAGTAGAAGTCCTTCATCTGTAATAAATATGTTAAATGAAAAGTTTGATGTTTTAAATGATTATGAAGGAGGAATATATAGAAAAAGTTCTAAATTTGCACAGTTAATGACTTCTAATACTTTATTCTTTACCTCTCAAATTGGAGAGCATTATATGCAAACTAGGTTTATGTTGGCTATGATGTTAAAGAAAGAAGCTAAAGATTCGAACGGTGAAGTTATTGGCAATATGCTTGAAATGTACAGTTCTGAAAATGGCAAATTAAAAATAGATGATAGGGTAGATTTACAAAAATCTAATTGGGCACCTCAACAACAAATACTTTTCGGAGAAAAAATTAATAGGATATTATCTGAACTACATGGAGAATATGGAAATGTTGCTAAGAATGCTATCCAAAGACATGCTTTAGGTAGAGCTGCTATTATGTTTAGAAAGTTTCTATTTCCAGGATATATAAAACGTTATGGTGAATTAAGATATAACGAATTTATAGAAGATTATAGAGAAGGTTCTTATAGACAATTTGGTAGATTTATGCAAACAGCTATAAAAGATTTAGCTAAACTTAAATTTGCTTTAGTACAAGAGAATTACAATAAATTATTACCAAGAGAAAGAGCTAATATTAAAAGAGCTATCACCGAATTTAGTTTTGCATTATCTGCTACATTTTTAGGAGGAATACTAACTAATCTAGTAGGTGAATCAGATGATGATAAAGAAAGATGGGCATTATCTTTTCTAGCTTATCAGGCTAAACGTACAAGATCTGAACTTTTATTCTTTAATCCTCTTACACCTGGTGAAGCGTTGAATATACTTGTTTCTCCAGCAGCTTCAATATCTACTATAGAGAATATAGCCGGATTAGCCACACAGTTGACTTTAAATCCTTTTGATACATATCAGTCTGGTCCATGGAAAGACAGGCTTAAAATCAGTAAAAAGGCCATGAAATTGACTCCTGGTATCAAACAATGGTATAGACTTAAAGATATTGAAGAATCTATCAATCTATTTGATTTTAATTAGTCAGTCTGGATATAATCTTATTCTCCCTAGGGGAAGTTTTTAGACAAATAAAAAGGCAACTGTTATACAACGGTTGCCTTTTTTCATTATAGTAATTTTTCTATTTGTTTTTCTATTTCATCTGCAACGTTTTTAGAAATCCCATTACAATAGAAACAGACTTTACCAAACTTTAATTTGATTTGATAATACTCAAATTCTGGTATTTTGGTAAGTCTATTTTCAAACAATTCATCTAAAAATTCTATTACTTTACTATTTTGTATAGCAAGTCCATAGAATTTCGGTACCAGAAATCGTTCATATTTTTTATTAAATTCTTGAGTATCCATGCTCCAAATTTAGTATGTCTTTTTATTAATACATTATTAAAAGCTTCTAAATAATATCTTGGAAGTCTATGGAATATAGTTTTATATTTAAATTCTTTTATTATTTTACATATATGTATAGAGTCCAAATTATTTATTTTTGTAGTTCTAGATAAAGCTCTTCTATTACCATATTTATCATAAATACTTGTCCAATATAAAAAATGCTCGGGTAAAAATCTTTGAGATAAGAGAATACTGGTATTATTAGTAAAATACTGATATTTAATACCTGGAAGTAGATTTAATCCCATTAAACAAATTCCTATATTTCCTTGATATCTATTACCATTTTTAAATACTAAATATTTAAGATTTTTATAATCTTTTGTATCTTTCTTAATTTTTTTAATCTCTCTTAAATTTAATCTATATACTTTTTTAAAAAGTTTATCCCAACTAATATTATTAATAAGAAATAAAAAAGTATACCTAGATGATTCATTATCTTGATATGACATAATTTTCTATTTAAATAGATAAACTATTAAATTCTTTATCTAAATATTGTATATTAGTTTCATACCAATCTATAAAATCTGATCTTATTATTACAGATTTAGTATTTTTAATATACAGATTGAATATTGTATTAGTTTCTTTTTCAACATAAGTCTTAAAAGCTTCTATAACTTCACCTAATCTATTACCTGATTTAAGTTCAGGTATCCATTGCATTATTAACTTGCCGTTAAATTTATTTTTTATGAATTTTTTAGATTCTTTATTATAAATATGATTAAGTTTAGAAATAGATTTTATTAAAAATTTACCCTTATTAAATTCATTATCTAAAAATTGTATAAATCTGTTAGAGTCTTTAAAAGGATAGAAGTTTGTTTTTATAGGTTCTATATAAGGAAGATTTTGATTTTCTAATAACATCCTTAAATATTCTTTGAGTTCAGTATGAAATTCTTCAATACTTTTAGTTAGATTTTCTTGTTTTACAAATAGTTGAGGTAAATAAATATATTTACACTCTGTAATTATATTAATAAAATCATCTAAAGTATAAGAATCTGATAAATACTTACTATAATCTAATCCTAAAAATAAAAAAAGTTCTTTCTTATCTTTAGTCATAATAAACTGAATAGATCCATAGGGTAGATTATATTTATACATTAACCCTAATCGTTCAGTCCATTGTAGATTTAATGATGATAGTATAGTATTTAATAGGAAATTTAAATGTTGTTTTTTATACATAGAAATAGTTGTTTTAAATTAAAAAAGGGCCCCCTTGAAAGGGACCCTTCTTATCTGTCAAACTTAAAATTAACCAACAACTGTTAGCTGTAATAAGTCTCTTTAGCCAAATTTGGTTTTATCCAATATTCGAACTTTGTTCTTTGAGGTGCTCGTATTCCAAATTTTCTTAAGTACTGTAAATATATTAATTTAGAAAATGAAGTTTTAAATAATACTCCCCATAAAAATGAATATTTATTTAAATTCCAAAAATCTGCAATTTTATATTTACTGTCTAAACTTAATTTAGAATAGTCCCCGTTTAATATTTTTTCGTAATCTGTATTTGCTAACTTTTCGTTGAGTGTAATATGATAAGTAATCAAACCATTCATATCAAATGTTTTTCCCCAAAACCTGTTTATTTCAGAGAACTTTTCTAATTTGTCATTATTTCCTTTATACTTTAGTACTATTGAATTTTCTAAAAGTGGAAATCTGTTATCTTTTATATAAGTGGATATGAAATCATCTGTAATTATTTCATCTTTATTCAAAAAGCAATCTTCTGAATTTATTAAAGGTAATAAAAACAGTGTACTTTCTTTATAGTTCTTCATATCCTTGTGTATATTGCTCAACAGAGTACTCCCATTTATGATTAGTAAAATGCCAATGAATCTTATCTAGAAGTTTTTTTATCTTATTTGCTGCTTCTAATATTCTAGATTCTCTTACTTTGTATACTCTGCATTCAGGTTCGTCTTCTTTATTTACTGCTACTATATAATGCTCTACTTTATATTCTTCTATATTCTCTTTAGGAAATTCCTGCTTAAAAAGTTCCATTACTGCTTTTGAATAGAAGGCTAATTGCCTATCATACTCAAACTGTGTAAAAGATTCTTCAAAAGTTTCTATTTTCCTAGTAGATTTCAAATCGATTACTTGAATAACTTTGTTATCTTTATCTATAATTAGTCTATCTAATAAGGCTTTTAAATCATAAGTACTATTTTCAATACTTACTTGCCAATAAACAGGTACTTCATTATAAACAAACACATTTTCAAAATTCTCAGGTATTTTAAATATGAGTGTAGATGCCTTAGGATGGTTTAATACAGCTTCTTTTATTTTCCTAAGTTGATACTCTGATTTTTTAGGTAATACTATACTACCTTTCGATTCTAAATCTAACATTTTGAGATAAGGCTTAAGTTCTTTTTTAAGATCTTGGGCCTTTTTTAGTACTATTTCATCATTTAAAACAGTACTATAACTCTTTTTATATGCCTTTTTAAGTTTTTCATCTTCTTTACCTTTAGACTTAAGATATAATTCTATAAAAGATTTTTTCTTAGGACTGTTAGGCATAGAATAGTCTAAAAAGACATACTCTTCAGCGAATACTAAAGGTTCAAGTATGTAGCAATGTATTGCGCTTCCTTGTTTAAAATAGCTTTCTTCTTTTTCTTCTAGTTCTTGATTGTAAAATTTTAGAAATGCTTTTGGAGAACTTTGTAAAAGTCCTAGAGAGGAATTAGAAATTGCTTTAGTAGTACTATAATTTTTATTATTATGCATCTTTAAAGCTTAAAATATTTTTAATCATTTCATCTATATCCTTCTGATTTCTAGGTAAATACAAGCGATGTTTAAAATCATTCCTTACTAAGAAGTGTTTAAATAGTTTCCATCTTAGAGGGAAAGCATCGTTCATCCAACCTTTACATTCTATAATAAAATCTTCTCCGACAAAGTCTGGCGTATATTTAATGCCTTGAACTTTTTTATTTTCAAAAATAAAACTGTCTAAAACTGTATATGTTATAGGTTCATAGTTCGCATTTATATTATATTTTTTTAACTCTTTGTAACAATACACCTCCAACTTACTTCTAAATTTAATAGAATCGTAAGTCAAAGGTGTAGCATTTTTTACTTTAGAATTCTCAGAAGATACAGATTTCTTTTTACTTTTTACTGTCTTTCTTCTGGCTTTCATCATATATTTCTTGTGAGACCCAGGTATCTAAGCGATTTTCACTCATAAATATTGCATTGTCACGTTCTACCCAGGCATTGTACATCCAACTGTAAACATAATCTCTTTTACGTTTACCTTCTTGAAATGTTACGACTAGGTATTCATGCCAATCTGGGTATGTTAATTCCAAATTATTATTACATTTGAAACATACAAGTCTGTTAGTATCTGTATTGATAAAAATATCTCTTTTACAAGTAGGACATTCTTCAGCTACTTTAATTACTTTAGGAATTATAATATCATACATTCCTTTTAGAATGTTTTGATTATTTCCTCTAGCAGGAGCTATCATAGGAAATCCGTATTGTTTACCTTTTTCTTTTGGATTACTATAAAATGCACTACTTGCAGGTATTTTAGTTTCTTTCTTTTCGAAACTTTTAAATTTAGGTATATAAGTATGTTCAAATTTACTATTACCTAAATTATCTATGATATCAAACACTAAAGAATAAGTTTTACCTACTTCTTTAACATTGATAACTTCTTTGTCAGTATGTGGATTATGATATCCAGAACTGATATTAGCACAGGAAACTCCAACTCCTTGAGAAACTAATGTATCTACATCTGTAGAAACTCCATTGTCCCTAACTACAAAACTGTGTTTTTCTACATACGGCTTTATACTATTTATAAAATCTGTAGAACATAGTTTTACTCCAGAAGAAGTTGTTAAAAAATCATCGTTTCCTTTACGATCACATTGTAATATAAAATTACAATCTTTATAGAAATCTTTTTTGTTTAATATTGAATGCCTTGATCCTAAATGACCGATTTCTTCATTTCGATAGAATACAGCCTTTATGTTATCAAAGTCTATCAGAGCTTGTAAATTGACAAAAATGCCTACTTTATCATCTCCTCCAGTTCCTACTTGTTTCATTTCAGAATCACTAAAACAGAAAAGTATATCGTTTTGTTGATATACTCTTCTTCCTGTAACTATAGAATGTACAGTATCTACATGAGATACTACACAAGGATAAGAATCTGCTTTTCCTTTAGTCACATAAATATTTCCATAAGAGTCTTTTTTTACAGTTATTGTAGATTTTGTAAATCTAGAAATAGAAGATAGAATACTTTCTATCATTTCTATCATTTTTGCATCTAAATTATTTTTATCTTCAACATCTTTTTTAAAATATCTTACATCGGATTTTGATTGTATTGCTACAATCTGTTTTAATAATTCTAAATCATAAAATCTAGTAGGATTAGTTGCTTCATTAGCTAGATATGATTTAATCATTTAAATATGAATTAATGATATTTAAATATTCTGAAATATTATTTGAATTATCAGAAGTTAATACTGGTTTTCTTTCTGAATCCAGTAATGTATAAGTTATAGTAAGATAAGTTCTTTGTGAACGTCTATCTGAAGTTATTGGCATATTAACTCCATTTATTTTACAATATAAATCAATAATTATATCGTAATTAGGTAATACAGATATTTTAATATTAAAATCTGTACTTTTTAAATTTTTAAAATACTCACATAGTGCTTCTATATAATTTTTATATATAAAATACATGTTTTTAAATCTTGAAGAGTTTCTATCATCTTCTTCAGAATATGGTGTTTGCATATTTGTACTTCTGGTCATTGATGTCCACATTCCTTGATTCATCAAAATTCTTTCCATGTATGGTGTATTATAATAGGAAGAATTTTTATTTTTATTTTCATCGGTAAACGAAGATTTTAACATCTCAAAAATAGATACAATTGCTTTTCTATCTACACTATTTAGATCTTTATGTTTATCATCTAAAAATGCTGTTATATCTTTTTCTGAACGGGCTGTTAATACTTCATTTATACCAATTAAAGGTATACAAGTATTAGGTATTTCTATTTTTGGAGTAACTTCTGAAATTTTAAAAACTTTAAAATCTGTAAGAAGTATCTTAAGCATTTCAAATACAGAAGAATTAGGAATTAAAATTCCTTCGAAAGATCTAGTCATTCCTGAATTCTCAATATTTAAATTTTTTAATACAGCAGCTACACAATAATTGTACACTGTTTGTATTAAGTGAAATTCAGGTAATCCTATTTCTCTTTTATATACTTCTAGAATTTTATCAATTAATTCTGGTCTAAAATGTAAAGTTTTACTATTTACCCGTAATCCAAAAGCTTTTTTAAATTTTTCAGAATGTGATAAACCTAAAAACATTGGATTTATTAAAGAAGTTTTTAATTCTACTAAAGATAAAGGTTTTACTTGTAAATTCTTTTCAGATATATCTGAACTGTTTTCATAATATTGCACATCTAAATTCTTTGTTTTTTCATGTACAATATCTATAACTTCGAAATACAAAGATTTTAATAACTTATTTAGCTTATTTGCTTTTTCAGAAACTCCATTATTTGAAATAGTTTCTAATTCATTTTTATATTTAGAAAGATTAAAATTTAATTTTAAATTTTTATGTATATCAATATTGATATTTTTACTGTCTGATTTAAGAACTTCTGAAAATATAGTTTTATATTTGTCAATATCAGAAAATTCTATTTTTTTAGACCCGTTCATATCAACTCGTCTTAGAATATCTGTTATTATTCTGGAAACATTTATTTTTTTAGGTCTACTATTATTACTATTTCCAGATATATAATCACCTAATTGATAGCGTTCTAAAAAAGTATAAAGTGTCTCACGAGAACTTTGTAGATTCTCTATAGCTACTTTAGCTAAATTATGCATTATAGAATCTGCAGTTTCTGATTTTGGAATTTTGTAATGTAGTTTAAATATATCTTTAAAAGGTCCGCTAAATCCTCTAGTCCCCATATTAGTCATATAAAGAGTAGAAATATTATTAACTTTATTCTCTATAAGATTAGAAAAGGAATCCATGTAAGGTGTCCCATGCTCTGTAGTTGTTAAATATAAAGCTTTTTCAGAACTTATTTCTGGTAATATTACAAAGTACTCTTTTTTTTCTATTGCTTCGTTAGGCGATGATCCATAAGAAGTTTTTATACCTTTTACTTTAGCATATGAAACAAAAGTATTGGCTGTTTCTTGAGAATCATAATAGATCCTATCCATTACATTCTCTTCAAACTTCCTTAATTCTTCTATAGTTTTAGTACCGTTTTTAAAATCATCTAGATATTTTCCAGGTATCCCTTTCCATAATAATGCTCTTCCTTTTAGTTTTCCTTTATTATCAAATTTTGACAACATTGAAATAACTTTAGGAAATACAGAATAGAAATTTACTGAATCTGAATTTCTCATACAGCTTGTATGTAAGCTTCCCATACCTTCATCACTATACTTTCCATAATGATAATAGAATGAAATAAGTTTTCCATTTATTATTTCAAACTTTTTAATCTGTTCTTCTTTTTGCATCTCGTAAGTTTTGCAGGCATTTACGAAATGTTCAGATTGATGAGATTTAATAATATCAAATAGAGCAGGTAATAATTTACCTGGTTTATACACAGTAAATTTTAGATCTTCTCTTATTACTTGTCTAGTAGCAATACCATTTTTTGAAGTGAAATTTATTTGTATAACACCATTATTAATCGTTATATTTCTTATTTTAACAGTTTCTAAGGGTATAATACTTTTAATAGAATTATAACGTTCAAGTCCAGTAGATGCATTATATCTTAGAAGTATATAACTTTTAAATGTACTGAAAATACCTTTTTTTATATCGTTATAATTCAAAGCTACAATATTCCCATCGTTATAATCAATAAAATTTATATTTTTATTATTAAGATATGTAGATTTGACTTTTAAAGAGTCAGAACGAAGTCTTTTTAATACTGGATCATCATAATTTGAATTTTCTATGATGTCTTCAATACTTTTTAATTTAATTAAAGGTATAGATTTAGGTATTTCTAACTTGTAGTCTTTGTAAAATTCTTTGTAATTTTTTAATAAAGATATATATGATACTTCTCTTTTTAAATTCATGTTTATACCAATAACACTTCTTCTTCTTCTGTAAGAGGTATTACCAGTATATTGTGATGATAAACTATCATCATAATAATGAGGAATATCTTTATTAATATTATATTTTTTTAGAATATTGTTGATATAATCATCATATATAATTCTAAAAATCTTAGACAACTCAGCATTAAATGCTGAATCATCCAAGGTATTTTCTTTAATTTCTTGAGAAACTTTAGTTAACATAACTATTGAAATTTTTCAAATCTAATAAAAGATCTGTATTTAGGGTATTCATACCCAGGAATAACAGTTCCTGAAAATAAAATATTCTGTCCTGTTAAATTTTTCCTGTTCTCCCATATTTTAGAAGTAACCATTACTGAAAGAGAATCTAATTCAATTTCTAATACAGCATCTTTATAATTTACTTCTATACTTTTAGCAACATATACATTTTTATTCCGGATATTTATAATCTTAGGATGTATATACATTACCTGGGCACTAAAAGTAGTTTTAGTATCTATTTTAGCAATACCCCCATCATTTAAGAAAAGATCTTCAATGACTCCAAATTTATATTTAGATTTTGGGGATGCGATAATAAACTCATTACATGAGTCTGCAATATTATATACTAAAATAAGATTTTCAAACTCTTTTCTTGAATGTACTAATACAGTATTTGCAATTTTAGGATATTTTCCTACTTCTTCAGATCTAAAAAGTACTTTTAAACTGTTAGTACGTGCAGTAAAATCCAAAGCTTCTGGGGAATGTTCAAATACCATGTCTAAAATTGTTACATGTATTTGTTCAATGCTTCCAGTGAGATCTCTTAGAATATGATAGATTTCATTTTCTTCTATTTCTATTCCAGGTGTAGTACTTACAATACATTCCAAAGTTACTTTTATATTTCTAGATTTAGTTAGTAACTTTTCAAGCTTATGTTTAAAGCTCATGTTTCTTACAATTTCCCCATTTTCAAATCTCATATGCCCAGACCTTATAAGAATTTTAACTCCTTTAGGATAAGCATAAAGATATACAGGATACTGTATTAGATTTAACAGTTCTGTATTAGAACTTTGAATAATTGGGATAATTTTAGGTTTAAAATTTTTGTCTAATGCTTTTACTCTAGCCATTACGTGTTAAATTAAATTTGACAATACTTTGATAGTTTGATCTTTTCCATATTTTAAATAGAAATCTGTTATATCTTTACATTTATATTTTTTAGGTATAAATCTAAAGTCAAATTTATTATTTTTTACAATTTTACGTGTGTTTAATATCCCTGCAATATCTCTATCATATAACAATATAATATTATTAAAGTTTTTCTTAATTTCTGTTACAATATTATCAGGTATTGCATAACTTTCTGCATTAGGTGCTATAGCAGCATACCCTAATATATTTAATAACATTACATCTTTAAGAGATTTAGTGATAATTAAAGTGTCTTTATTCCTATCTAACTGTTTCCAGCCTTGAATATAGTACACATTACAATTTGTAAAAAATCTATGTTCTCTATCTAATGGTTGATATATTTTTATTCTGTCATAAAGTTTATATGCAAAGATAGGATTTCCTTTCTTATACGTTAACTTTAAATTGTCATTAATCCATACGCTTTTTACTTGAAATACCTCATACTTATTTAGAGTTTTTAAATCTATTCCAAATTTATTCCAAAATTCTAAACCTTCTTCATTGTAAGGTAAAATTTTAATATCTATAGAGGTAGTACTTGTTGGTATTTTACGTAATTTACGTTTTTTAGGGGGATTGTTAATCTTTTTAGAAGTAAATAATTCTAAAATTTCTGATATTGCTTTGCTTGTGGTAGTATTTGTTAATTCTTTTACAAAGGTAATACAATCACCTGAATTTCCTGTACCAAAATCCTTATATAATAAATGCCCGTTTTTGCCCCAAAAGAGGTTAAATGAAGGACTTTTATCATGTCTTAAAGGGCTGATATAGATTTGATTAATTTCAGGCTTAAAACCCATGTAAAATGTATATACTTCTAATTCATTTATCATGTTTAATACTTCCTCTTTAGAAAGTGTAACAGCTTGTGAATTATTATATACCATGATCGCAAAGTTAATTAGGAGTATAGGGCTCAACCAAGAGCCCTATACAATGTATATTAGAACGGAATATCGTCTTTATTTGCTGAAGACTTAGAATTATCCGACTCTGGTAACAAAGGATTTTCATCCTTGTTCAATTTATCCGGAGTATTAGTTTTTTCCATTTTGTCTATACCGTCCAGTATTTTGATTTTGGACTTACTTCTATCAGGTACTTCATCCATCCTTTCAATCCAAGGATACTTGACGTAACTTGGAAGTGTTGCCCAATCATTATAGTCATATACAATTTTTATTCTAAGCTTTATACCTTCATATTTACCTTCCAACTTATTTTTAATTATAGTTGCAAAGTCTTTAAATGAATTAGCTTCAAATAAAAGTTCTGATTTATTGATAAATTGACGAGCTATAATGCTAACTCTCGCCATTTGATTTTTCACTTTAGACAAATAGGCTGCTTTTTCTTTTTCATCCATTTGTTCTAAAGACTTATCATTCCTTACTTCCCATTCAGTTTTGCTCGCTTTTTCACCACGTTCATTTTTGAAATAGAAAGCCAAGAAATGGTTTCCGTTTTTAGATGTTTCACTAACAATTTCAGTCATTTCTGTGTCATCATTAATTCCAACATCCATCCACGATTGTCCTTGCACATCTGCAAGAACGTCATCTGTCATCTTATAAATACTCATAGTAATTATTTTATGCTTCGTTATCGTATTTTTCTATACGTTCGATGACATACTTCATATCGTTAGGGATGCGAATATCGTCGAACATACCTTTTGGAGATTTGCAAGTATTTTTACCATTGTTCTGTGTTACAAAGCAATACTTAGGAACACCTTGTTCCATAACTACCTCTGTATATAACACTGTAGTAAACATACCTTCTACTTTTATTTTCTCTCCTATAAGTTTACCTCCAGGTACTTTAAAAGAAGTTCTGAGTACTCCATCAGAGTCATAGTTATTTTCTACGTGAGCAGTAACAACTATATTCAAATCTTTTCTTAAATTCTTGGTTGATTTCAGAATTTTGTATGCATCTGAAGCCATTTCAGTAAACTTCTCAAACCCTCTTTCAGTGACTTTATCCATGAACTCTGCAATCTGCATTGATGTAAAAGTGTCTATTACTGCTACCTTTATATGAGGCATTTGATCAGAAATAGTTTGTAACAATGCTAATATAGTCTTAGGACTAGTCGTTTCGTAGAAATTAGTTTTTTGCAAATCTATTTTTTTGGTATCTTCTTTGATAACTGTTTGATATTTCTTTTTCCACCCTCTAAAGGGCAATGATTTCTCATCAGGACAGATAATAAAAGTACTTAAAGGATCTAAAGTTTCTAATGAACTTGATTTCCCTGTTCCTGGTTCTCCCAGAATAAGTATTTTATTAGCCATAACCTATTTAAAAAAGAAAATACTACCAAATCTAATTAGTAGTATCTATATGTATATTAACTGAATATTGATTATCGCATCAAATTGAAATACATAGCTTCGATATCTTCGTTAGAGAAGATAAGGCTTGCCAGTGTAACTTTGAAACGAACGTCATTATAAGATACTCGTTTGTATCCTACTTTGACGAAATTCTTATGGAATTCTACTTCAGTTCCATTGCTGAGGTTAAGATTGCTTGGATACAACTCATCATTCAGTTGTGCCAGTCGATTCGTAATCTTGTTCCAGTCTTTAACCAAGTTATAAACTGGAGCATAACCTTTTTCACAAGCATAAGCTGGACGTTCTACCCACTCGATGTCATGAGTTTTAGAAGTTCCAAAAGTGATAAGGTTACCATATGAGGCCTGGTCTACACCACGACGTACTACCGGAGGAGTTTTACCTGATACGGTCATATGGGGATAATTAGCTTCAATATGCTTCAGAAGCTCTTTTTTGTAAAGGAAGTTAGGATCGGTTGAAACGTTAGGAATTTCTACTACAAAGGAATTATTTGCTTTAGTCATAGCTCAAAAATTAAAAATTAAAAATCTAATGTATTTTCTTTTGTTTCCTTTGGGGAAACGTCCTCAATACGGTTATATTGAAGATTATTCCAGAATTGAAGAACTTTAAGATCTCCTTCACGGTTTTTAAGAAAATGCATATAGACATATTTTTCTGTAGGCCATGCTTTTGGCCCATAGACTTTTATACCTAATAATTCAGGACGATGCACTACGATAAAATAATCGGAAGCTTGAAATATACTATCACCTCCGAATATATCTCTTCGCATGGGGAAATGCAAAGTCTGATTTGCAATTCTTTCTTTATCTTCTATATCCCTGTTCATTTGGCTAATCTGAATTACAGTGTTTTTATTGTATTTCTTGATTTCCATAAACATTTGTTGGAGTTCCGATAAAGTAGCTCGTTCAGAAGATCCTGTCTGACCCTTAGTTAAAAGAGTATGGTCTAGTATAATAACTACCCATTTGTTTTTGACATATTCTTCTTCTGAAAATTTAAAAATTGTTTTTTTTATCTCTGGTACTGTTCCAGGGATGTCTACATAGTATATCGAATAGTTTTTGATCTTTTCAGATTCTTTAACTATTTTTAAATACTCTTCATCTTTAAGGCGATCATTTGTGTCGCCAGAATAAATTTCTCTAGTTGTCTTATTAAGTTTAGAAGATAATTTTCTTCCTACTTGCCTAGACGACAGCATTTCGAAATTAAAAGATAAAACGCAAAATTCAATATTTGGATTAAGATCGAACAGATCTGTCTCTAAACTATTTACAAAAGAACTTTTACCGCTACCACTTATACCTGCTATAGTATATATAGTATTGGATTCAATTCCTCCCATACATAGATTATTGAATTTCTCCCAACGTGTCTTTAAAGAGCGTGTTTTACCACTCTTTCTATTTCTAATATAATGCATTATCTCACTAGTAGGTTGAGATATATGTTTATATGGGAGTATTTTACTATTCCAAGTCGGTTCCATAAGTCTGTACTGAATTTGTATTTAATGGTTCATGTTCCATTCTTTCAGCCCAGGATTCCCATTCTCTACTATCTAACCAATTTGGTAATCTTTTCATGTATTTTAACGAGTTTTCTCTATTTCTTGTTTCCAATTCATAGTTTAAACACTCTAAAATAAAATCATGATTAGATTTTTTAGTACGAGAAAGTTTGTTATATTTTCTCCGACATCGTTCTTTATCTGTTCGTAAATAATCCTTTGCGCCATTATCTCTAGTTACGTATACTGGAAATTTGGCTAGTAAAGAGTCAAATGAATCTAACTCTAATACGTAATTTACAAAATCTTTAGTGATTGTGTGTCCAATTCTATTCCCAGTAGTGCTTACATAGTCTTTTTTTATCAAAGTTTTAAAATCTTCTTCAATAATCTTTGGATAATGTAATTTAAGAGTTTCTATAGTATTATAGTCTCTTTCGTACACTAAAAAAGCTAGTAAAAATTCATTCGCTGTTAAACCAGATTTTATTAAGTAATCTGTATTCATTTCAACTATCATACTTTTTTTAGGTTTTATTTAAAACCGGTGTAGTATGATAAAAATTTGTTATTACCCGTCTCTAATAAATATCATAAAATTAATTTAATACGTTCAAGTCTTGCTTTAATAGGATGTTTCTGCATATGAAATCTTTTTAATTGTGAAATAGTACATATACATCTACAGAATTTAGAAATATACAATGCTTGTTTACCTAAATCTTTTAAATATTCTTTGTCAAGTTGATTATTAGTTACTTTATCTTTAATATGATCCAGTACTAAGTGTATTTCTTGGTAAGTTAAGCACGCATCTTTGTAATTCATAAACAGTTTAGTTCCTGTTTTTATTTGATCTTTTGGTTTTGAACTAATTTCGCGATAATTTTCATTTGTAATATCACAAACTGTTTGTAGTTTCATCCCTCTTATATAAACGTTTAAATCTTTACTGTTAATGATAGGTAATAAAGATAGTTGTTTTCTTAAAAGGCTTGTCTTCATTAATGATTCCAATATTTTGATATGACTGGTTTTGCTGACATATTTACTCTATTTACAAAATAATTTCCTGCAGTTTCCATACTTTCTTGTAATATTTTAACAGCTAATTCTGTAAACTCTATTAATGCTTCTATAACTATTTCATCATGTATAACATTGACTATTTTTATAGGAGCATCTCCAAAAGGTATTATGCCATTTTGTAGTAGTTTATTTCTTATTAATATTAAAGCTGTTTTCGTCATGTCTCCAGCTGTTCCTTGAATAGGGGTATTCATACCTCTTCTTCGTACAGAACCTCTTATTTTAGACATTTCAGAAAATTCATCTTTTGTTAAGCTTTTTTTATTCCTTTGTGTTAATTCTTGATATCTTTTCCATCCCCTCATCCATCTTATACGGTTTGTTATACTGTTTGTTCTTATATAACCTTTATCAAGAGAAACATTTGCATTTTCATCAAACATTACTTTTAATCCTGGAAAACCTTTATAGAAATTCTCTATTAAATATTCAGATTCTTCTAGAGGTATTTTCAAAGTACTTGATAAAGTATAAGCTGATCCTCCAAAACTAATAAAGAAATTTAATATTTTTCCTTTTTGTCTTAGATGATAATTAGGATGGTTTTCATCATTTTGGACATCTACAAATTTACCTTCTGCAGCACTAAACATTGTCCTAGCTATAAATGAATGAGCATCTCCATCTCCATTATTGAAAAAGTCTATATAAGACTTATCTCCAGAGCGATCTGCCATAATTCTTCCTTCTTGATTTGAATAGTCAGCAATTATCAGGTTTTTACCTTCTGCTGCTGTAAAACAAGATCTGAAAGATTTATCACTAGGTATTTGTTGCATATTAGGCTTTCTCGAGCTCACTCTTCCTGTTTCTACAATAGAATTAAATGTAGTTCGTATTCTACCGTCAGAATGTCTATGTTCTCTTAAAAATCGTGCTCCAAAAGAATTTACTGCTTTAGACATTACTCTAAATCTGAGTAAAGTTTTAACAATAGGAGGTCTTGTATCTAATCCTTCTAAAGCTTTTTTACCGCTTGAAAGTTTACCATATTTATCTTTAGGATAGATGTCAAATATCTCTGTAAGTATTTTTATTACTTGCAAAGGACTATCCCAATTTACGTATGTTAATCTTCTATATTCATCTTGAAATACATCTGAAAAAAGATTTAATTGTACTAATTTACTTTTATATTTTAAATCTTTCTCTATTAATATTTTATCAAGATCTATTAATACTTGTTTTAATTCCAATTTCATTTTATCATTAGCCTCTATCCACTTTTCGGAATCTAAATAAATTCCATTATATTCGATATCTGCTAATGACAATACTGCTTTACACTCTAAAGATAATGTTTTTTTTAATTCATATCTTTCTATAAGAACTTTTTGAATATTTCTTATCTGTAATGGAAAAATAACATCTTTTGCACCATAGAGTATTTGAGATATAGTAAAAGGGGCATTACCCCAAGATGAAAATTCATCTCTTACTTCTTTCCCAATTGAAATATCTAAGTATTTCTGACATAAACTTTTTAAAGAAAATGCTTTGTTTTTTACTACTTCTTTCATAGAGAATTTGCCATTCTCTAAAATCATTTCAGCTAACATGGTATCGTATATATTTTTTACATATATATTATACCGTTTTAGCATATTATAATCAAATTTCAAATTCTGTCCTACAAAAAGAATATCTTTTTCAAACAAAGGTTTGAATATAGATATGTCTATTCCTCTTACATCTATTACATATTGATCTGTCTCAGTTCCGAACTGTAACATTAATACTTTATGTACAAGAGGATTAAGACCATTAGTTTCTGTATCTAATGCTAATATTTTCTCTTTTTGTAATTTTGAAACAATGCTTTGTAAACTTGATACTCGTTGTATTTCTAATTCTTCTTGATCGGATTTTTCTTGAAATATGGCTTTCTGTTCACTATAGAAATAAACCATAATTTACATTTAAAACCCCAGTTTTTTATTTTGTGTTTAAATTTAAAAAAAATGTTACTGTTGTAAATAACATCTAAAATAATAATATTCCATCCTGTCACTTTTGAATACAAAGAAGTCTTTGATATAAGAATAGCAATAGGAGAATATATACTAACATATTTAGCGGGAACTAACCCATCTTTTTTGGAAATTGAATTTTTGTTATTTAACCTTTTTAAAGTTAAAGGTTTTACAAATGTAATTTTTTGTAGTGTTTTTTCTTTTTTAGTTTCTTCAGTTCCAATAAGATGTACTTCATCCCATTCACGTATTTTCATTTAAGTTTTAATCTTTAGAGAATTACTAGAGAATACAGCATCAAAATCCCAACACTTAGGGATAGAACTTCCTCCCATATCTGCTGACAAGTCTATCATACTATTTGCTAATTGTTCATATGTTTTTTTATTAGAAGAAGTAGAAATATTTTTAGATTCTTCTAAAGGCATATTAATAATAGCAATTCTTTCATCATCGTAAGTATTTTTAGTTTCTTCAAATACATTTACAATAACACATCTTTCATTTTCGTTGTCTTGAGATTTAAAATCTTTGATAGCTTCTTCTACTGTTTGGAATTCTGAGTTTATATAATGAATTTTAGAAAATTGTTTAAGTATATCAAAGTCTTCTTTATCAGAAGATTTTTCTTTTTCTATACCAAATTCTTTTTCTATCAACGCATTAATTTTTGATACGAATTCTAAAGTTTTGTCATAAGCTATATTAAATCCGTTCAATACAACATTAGAAGAATCTATACTCACAAAGTTTTTTGCTAAATGAGAATCTTTATACAATTTTAGAATTTCAAGATTTATAGTATTCTTAGAAACTGCTATAATTTCTGGTGATCTTGAAATATATTTATAAAGATTTTGTATGAATTTTAATACATAAAAATGCTTATTTTCTATTTCTTTTTTTGTTATAACTAAATAGATCATATATCTTTTTCTAATAAAGAAATTTCTACTTCAGTATTTTCGTTAAATTTTCTGATATCACTATCAATGGAATTAATTTTTTCCATTATTTCTTTTTTCTTTGCAATTTTGATTTCAGAAAATGATTCTTTAGGGGATTCCATAAGTGTTTTTTTCAAATCTCTGTATAAAGCAAGTTTGAATATATTGTCATTGTTTGAAATTTTTTCATTCATTTCTGAATCTTCAAATTCAATGGCATTTGCTTTAGACAAAAGACTTTTAATTCTAACCAAGTTTTTTTGCTTGATTTCAATATTATTTAGAGCATTTTCAAAAGAGCTTTCTTTTTTAACACTGCCATTTTTTATAGAATATTGAATAGAATTAATATTTTTAACAATCTTATCCTTAAGTTCTTTAAGTTCTCCTAAAGACAGTTTATGTACTATCTCTTTGGTTTTCATTTTTGAAAGTTTTAAAATTTTGTTTATATTTTTGAGATTTGTAAATTTAATATTTTCATTAGGTAGATATATAGATAAAGGATCTATAGCTCTTCCATTTTTTATTATTTCATAATGTAAATGATTACCTGTAGATAATCCTGTACTACCTACAGTGCCTATCACTTGATTAGGCTTTATTGAATCTCCTTTAACAACAAAAGTTTTATCTAAATGGGCATAGATAGTAGAAATTCCATTTTCATGTTTTATTTCTATGATTTTTCCATACCCCATAAAATTATATGTTCTTCTTAACACTATTCCTTTAATTAATGAAATTACATTAGTACCTTTATTTGCTGCAATATCAATGCCTTTATGAAAGCTTTTAGTGCCTAATATAGGGTGTTTTTGCCTTACTCCGTATTTAGATGTTAATTCTATACTGTCGGAGTTTAAAGGTATGCCTAAAGGAAGATTTTCATGGGAAGATTCAATATTTAATTTACGATTCGCATTATCTTTTATGAACTCTAATTCTGATATTATTTTATATTCGTAATAACTATAACTTAGATAGTCATGACTTACTGGTAAACTATTACTGTTGGTAATACTGAAACTATAAAATGCAAATAATAAAACTAATAATAGTTTTTTCATTTCTATTTATTTCGTTCTACATAGCAGTAATCCCCAAAACTACAAGAATTGTAAATTTCTATTACGAATTAAAATAATAAAAGTTACTGAAAGGGGCTATTGAGCCCCTTTAGATATTCCTCTATATAATAATTCTTTGAACATATTCTTTATGTCCATCATAAATAGTGGAATTATCAAATATAGGTTCTTTAACCATTTCTCTTTGAGAATTTAATTTGATTTTACCGTATTTATGTTTTATTAAAAATTCTTGTTTTTGATTTAGAATTTCTTCTTGTAAAGAGCTAACTTTAGTAGAAGAGTTTAAAGCCAATTGTTTTCTTTCAATAATAAGAGTATTTTTGTTATTATTAAAATAAGAAAAAATGCTTCTTAAATTGATAACAGGCTGTACTCTAATGAAATTTTGAGCTTTTAAATCTCTTTGTAAATTGTGAGTGAAATTCTTGGTAATCTTATGAGAAAGGCTTATATAAGCACTATACAAATAGTTGACGATATCTTTCTCGTTTTCAAAAGAGTGTATCTGTTGTAGATATTGTCCCAAACTGTTGTTTGTACTAAAAGAAGATAAATAATTAGGTATAATAGAAATTGTTATTTCCATTACATCTGAATTTATAAGTTTTTTAAAAGAGAAATAATTATTTTTAATAATTACTCTACCATCTTTTTTAATACTTATATATTTACCCGGGAAAAAGCCTTTCAGAATTGTTTTTAGTTGAAGTTTTTCCAACCTTTGTAGCTTTTTCATAATTTGAAAATCAATGATGTTTATTTTTACATATTAAATACTTTAAGACTATAACCTATAAATATTATACTCTATGATTAAAATAAGTACCAAGGAAGGACATTCCCTGGTACTTTCGTAAGTTATTATATATTAAAAAGAAAATTATTAAGATTGATAACGGCCCTGTTTAATTGACTGGGCGCCCTAGCCCTTATCCATATAAAAGGCGGGCGATCAACGAATTGCGGATTATTGGCGTTAACAGTTCTTACTTTAGTAATTATTAATATACTCACTGTGTTCCAAGACAGATTTAAGTAATAATCATTTCGATTAAGTATACACGTATAAAGATAATTAATGTCATTAAGATATACAAAATTTAATGACTTATCGATTCGCACTGTTATCGGATTATTTGGCACTTCAGCATAACTATAATCTTCTATATTTTTATTCTGATAGTAAGGATATACTTTTATGTAGTCCTCATCTAAATTTTGAATATTAAAAGATTTATTATATTGAAGTACATCGTTAGACTCTACAATAGTATTATTTGTAATAAATGATTCGTTTTCTCCAACTTGTTCCAATTTTACTTCTTCGTCTACTAAGTTTTCGATATAATCTGAATCAAATCTTACATTTAATATTGTAACGAGAGTCGCTACTAAAAATACTAATAAAAATCCATTTATTTTTAAAATAATATCGTTTTTATTTTCTTTCCAGTATTTTTCAACACTTTTAAGATGTACTCTCATGATTTTAAGTTATTTGAACGTTATTTTTATAATTGAACATTGCACAAGAATTTATATACTAAGCCTATAATGGCTGATCAACTTCACAGAGCCTGGTAAACCTTTCTCTGAACGCATGATCCCATACTTTTATGATGTGTCTCACAAAATGGTTGTATCGTTTCTTTCCCATATAAGTATGTTTTAGTAGTACATAGGTTCCATCGTTTTTAACGAGCTATGTTTTTTAGATACAGTGACCTACAGGTGTATATTTTCGACTACTTATCTTGTATTATAGAAAATCAATACCCATTAACTGCATTTTTCTTTTGAGAGAATAGTAATGAGTTTTTGCTTTTTCGATCTCTTTTAATTGCATCTCTTTCTCTTCACTGAATACTTCAATATATTTCTTTTCAGTGGCGTTATCTTGAAATCCGTAACTCAAAGAATTCTCAAAACTTCTTGTTCTTCTATGCAAATTTAATTTTAATTGGGCATATTTATGCCTTCTTTTACATAATTCACAACCACATCCCGTGCTATTTGGAGCATTGTGTTTATTTTCAGCATTAATATGTAAATTAGCTTTAAAATTATATTCAGATAAAAGTTTAAAGATGTCTTGACCTTCTTGTATAGCCTGCATTAATTTTGCATTAATTTCTTCTTTCCTCTCGGAAAATAAGACTTGATTTGCATGACTATCTATAATTTCAATAAATAAAGAGGTTTCTATTCCCATTATTTTATGAGTTTTTCGAGTTTTTCAAATTCTTGGATTGTGCCTTCAGTGAGAGCAGCATCCAGCTGTTCTGCTAAAGATTTCAGTTTTTTAAAAGGAGTATTTTTCTTCTTCCAAGTTTCTTCTGAATAACTAGAAGCTTGTACTCCTTGCTCATTAAACCTTGTGATATCAGGCTTAATTTTACTGGCATCTTCACACTCTTTTACGAGTTCTTCATGTCGAATTGAAGCTTTTTTAGCTACTTCGATCATCCATTTTTCTTTGTTTTCTACTTTTTCATTGAGTAGACTGGTATATACTTTAGTACCAGAATTGGAAGAGTTGACTTTTTTGTCAAATTCTTCTGAAATTTTATCCAACTTTTTTGAAGTTGTTGTTTCAAAAACGTTTACTTTTTCACTTTTTTCGTTGCTCATGATAATTTTGAATAAATAGTTTGACAATAAAAAAAATATAGGGGTGTGTTCACCTTCTTTGAACATAATTCAAGAGAACAGCCCGGTCCATAAAGATCGTTTTGCCCCTATATTATATTTTATGCCCCTTTCTCTATTAATTCCATAAGAAAACTTTTAGCTCCTTGAAGCTCTGACTCCATAGCTCTAACTTTCTCAACATTTACAGCGTTGATACTTTTAGCTACAGTTTTAGCTTTCTCTTCGGTATCAAAGATAGCTCCATCACCATCGGATGAAAGCTTCTCTGGAGAAGTGGCAATACGAATATTTTCTTTGTCCTTATTAATAATAAGACTTACTTCACTTTCTGAAGCTTCGACACTTTTAATTTTCAAAGAGTCGACTGCGGCATAATGGATTTCATTTCCAATAACTGATTGAACGGAACTGTTTACTTTTTTAGTTACTTTTCCTTCTGTAACTACAAACAGTGTTTGACCCACATAAATTCTTTGTGGTTCATCGATAGGCATAAATTTATTCATTTTGATCATTTTTATGAGTTTTTAATACGTTAACTAAATAGTAGTTCAAAGAGGAATTCAATTTAATCTTACTGTTTATTTTAACAGTATATAAATCAAATCTTACCAATTCTTTTTCAAGTTCGAACCACACATTGACATAAGGATCTTTACCTTTTTTATTATTTTCTAACAAGCTAGGTAAAGCTTCATCACTTATGACTTTTTTGAACGGTTTCCAAAATATTCTTTTACTTACAGAAACACTAAACAATTTATAGAAGTAATATGTAGATATCACTATTTGAATTCCTGCATAAGCTTCTTCTTGTTTAATAGAATTAACTATGTATATTTCTTTATTTTCAGTATAAAAATATTTTAAAAATGCAATAATTAGATTTTTCATTTGTTTACAATGCTATAATATCCAACAGTGTGTAAGTAGGAGTTGCTCTGTAAGGATTTTCCATAAATATTTTAATATCATGAGCAGAATAAATTAATCTGTTAGGAATATTTATAGTGCAAGAATCTCCTACTAAGGTTACCATTACAATTTGAGCTTTGAAAAGATCTATAATTTCTTCATAAAGTTTAGACCCTTCATTTTCTACTACATTATCTATTACTGTGTCTCCTTCTTCATTTTGATCATCTAAGATCATTTCTGATACAATAAAAGAAACTATTAGAGTTTTAATTATAGATTCTATTGATTTTTTCATTATTTCTATGATTTAAAAATGAAAGAAAAGAAAGAGGACACATAATAACTTTCGTTAAATGTCTAAGTCCCCTTTCTATTTGAAATGATTTGAAATTTTACCTGTTAAAGGTTATTCTTACTTTTTATGATTAGCATTTACTTTGGTAAATGACTTCTCTATTTCAATTTTAATAATACGTTTGAAATTCTTATAATATATATGAATTATACCAACCAATAGAATTTGAAATTACTACATCTATCTCCCTCTAGTAGAGAGCAGATCGATTTTTCCTACCCCTTGTATAACCCTTTTTTCATAAAATGGCGGGATTTACACCTCTTATAAACTTTTCTGCTTATTTACTTTTGGAAGGTAAATAAAATGAAAACTAAGCGAAAGCATTATATGCTATTATTTTCTATATATAATATAGTTGTACTCACGTCTTCAAAGGATCGTTTTAAAACATCTATTAATATAAAAATAACCGATTTGTTTCTATCGTACGATTTTAAGTATTAAAGAATTATAGATTTACATATTAAAATTGTGTATGTCTTGTTTAATCCTACTTCTATTCTTAAGTTGTTAGTAAGCAATCAATATAAAGTTTTATTATTTAAATAGTCTATAAATATAAAAATATCAATATTTAATATCGTATCTATATTTGTCACTATTTAAGATTTTATATTGACATATATTAGTTAACGGTCTAAGTAAGTTTCGTCATTAAGTTATTGGTGTTAGAACAGTATTGTTTTGGTCGGTATGCCTTTGATGACTGACCCTTTGTATAGATCGATAGGACTACCTATCAGATAAATACACATACCCCCAGCTATATTAAAGTGGCGCTTAGAGATCTCCACTATGGACCTAAATTAAAAAAGGTAATCACTTGATTTGATCTTACCTTTCTTGCGTTTAAATCCTCTTGGAACAATTTTTATTGCTTCGATCTTTGAATACTCTTCAATAGATTTATTGATAATACTCAAAGTTTTACTGTTTAATATTTTTTCAACTTCAGACATTGATTTGTTTTCATACAATAAAGATCCCAATTTTAATTCTACTAACAAATATAGTTTGTTATCATCTGCTATAAGTAGAACATCTCTAACGAAATAATTATTGAGAGCAATACTATATATCAATTCTTGTTGAATCACTAAGCCGTTTTCATTTTTAAAAATCGCATCGGCTTTTCCTTGAACTTGCAATTTTCCGTTAACATTTTTACCAATATCTAAAGTTCCATGCATTCCGATGTATTTTTCAGACATCGAGCATAGCTCAGTAAATTCAATATCAGTATATGTCATCATTTTGTCTTCAGTGTTAATCAATATTTCTGAAAATCCGTCTTTGTTAAATCCAGAATTGAGTACTACATTTTTCGGTAATACTCCTACTGTTGGAAGAGTTTTGACTGGAAATTTATCATAAAATTCAAAAGATACAAAACTTGCAACTTCTACCATTGTATATATATACACAACTTTCAAGTTGAAATTCTTTATATATCTTCTAAGATTTTTAGAAGTTTTACCATAAAGTAAGATAAGTTTTAAGTCTTTGGACGTATTTAAAAACTTGTATTTCAATACTTTAGATAATATCCAGACAGCTTTCACTTTACTCAGCCAACTCATAAAAGAACTTTCTTCTATGATAGCTTCTAAAAGTCTTTCAAGATTTTCAGAGGAAATTAAAAGGGTATTATACCCATGTTTTTCCAATTTGAACGAAAATTTACCTTTTGAAAATAAAGATAGTACAGCTCCATTTAAAAAGATGTAAGGTAAAGCAACATCTTCTAATATTTGAATATTTAAAACAGGTAAATTGTCCTGTTTAGTACTGATTATATTCTTATTTGCAATAGTATTATATAAATCATCAATCACTTTCAAAGCTCCTGTAAATAATGCTTCTGTATTGAATACAGAAATCTTAGAAGTTATTGTAGAGATTCCAGGATGAATTACATATGCCATTGCAAAACTGTGTTCTTTAACACACTCATTATAAAAGGTTTCTTGTAAATTTGATACTTCAAATTCACCTACCCAATTAGATTCTCGATCTATATACTTAATTTCTGGAACTTCTCCAAGTAACTCAGGAATAGTTTCAAAATCAAGGTATTTACTTGCATACAGTCTGTAACTTTTAAAATCTATTAGATTTTCAATAAAAGATCCAGAAAATATATCAAAGGCTCGTAATCCTGCTAAATTTTCAGAGATGTCGATAAATAAAGTTTTGACTTTTAACATTGTAACTGTATAAGCATCAAAATTTGATCTGTCAAATACGACATAGTTATTACCTGTTAAAATACAAGCAATCTGAAATAAAGTTTTAGATTCTTTATCGTCACTTATAAGAGCTACTACATCATGTTCTGAAACTTTTAAATAATTCAGAATTTTTGAAATGCTCTTTATTTTTTGAATTTTCCAAAGAATTTCTATATTATTAGAATTCCTGAAATTATCAAACATGCTATTAACTAATAAATTTTTCATGTTTCATCCCATTTGAACTTTTCGAAACTACTTAATAAAACTATTCTAACATTTTTTGAGCTATGTTTTGAAACCGATATAACTAATTCCTCATCTCCTTCAACAATAATTTGTATATTACCATGTTTTCTCCCCAGAAAAGCTAATAATTTCAATTTATTATCTACAAGAGAGATTTGTTTAGAAATAAACTCCTTTGTAGTGAGGGTTTCTTTAAATTCTAATAGTTTTATTCTAAAAATCTCGTTTATTAACGGTCTTAAAGTTTTCATATTAGTGTTATTTAATGTTTTGATCTGTCACAAAGTGATAATGTGACAACCACATTAAACACTAAGATTTTTCATTAAGATCTTTTAATTGTCTGTTGACATATCTGTCAATTGTTTTATTGTTATTCGACTGCTCATTAGTAAGTTCTTTTTGGGGTGGTTTATTTACAAATTTTATTCCCAAATAAGCTCCTACAATATTACGACACATTTTAATGCCTTTGCGAGCATCTCCACTTTTCTCATTATGAAATTTCAAAATCCCAAAAACAACTTTATTCAGTTCTTTATGAGGTTCTTTATTCATAAGAGCAAATAGAAATTCTTCTGCTTTTACATCGTCCCAGTTTTTACTTTCGTAATACCCTTTTAAAACTTGAAGAGCCATTTTACGATTACCTTTAGTAAATTCATGAATAGCGAGTAATTTAATACGGTCTTCAGTTTCTTCAGCAGTTTTACCTTCATTGTCACCAAATAAAATTGCCATGTTAAATTTCTTATCTTTAACAAATTGAATTTTCTGGATTTGTTCAGGACTTGTAACAGGATCAATAGTATGTCTTTCAACACCTATTTCTTCTTCCATCTCATTCTTTTTGATATTTCTTACTTTTCGAACAATAGCTCGAATTTCATTATCAATTCTTTTAATATCAGCGTTGAGAGGAAAATCGTCATCACCAGCATAAAAATGCCTTACTTTATTCCGAGCTATTTCCCAATGTTCATCATTAGTTCCATTCTCAGATTTAGTAGCAGCTTCATAAATAGATTCATCAATTTCTGAAACAGCTATAATCTTATCTGCTTCTTTTTGAACTGCAGGGCTTTTGATTTTAGGTTGTACAGGCGTTTTTTCAGAAGGTTTTTGAATAGGCTGTTCTTCAGCGTCTATCAGATTAAGTTTGGCAGCTACATCTCTTCCTGCAGAATTTTTTAATTTCCTGGAAGTGATTGAACGTAAGACTATTGCATATGCATCAGCCATCATATCATGTTCATGACCTGCACGTTCAATTTCAGTAGAAGTAGGCTGAGATCCAAAAGTAGTTCCAGCTCTTACGACAATTTCGCGTTTTCTTTGAGCTTCTTCTCTTTCGTATCGAATAAGTTGAATAAGATCAGATATCCCTATAGGGGTTTCATCTGTCATTTGAACACTATTATCCATTGTATTTATTTTTTATATTAAAATTTGATATAATTTTAGGATTAAAGTATTGTTTTTTAATTGTATTAAGAAGTATTATTTACAAAATATTGGTAATTAACTTCTTTTTTAATTATTTCTGAATCTGGAAGCATAGAATTCTTCATAGTTAAAATTGTAAATAGGATTCCTATACTTAAGATACTTCCTAATAAGACAGATTTTAATATTCTATCTTTATTATTTAATATGTACAATAATGAACTTAAAAACATTAATAAAACTATTACAAGAATAAAAGGCTCTTTAGATTTTTTTATATCAGAGTCTCTAACATTATCATATAATATAGAATACTTGGATTCTTCATATATAATATCGCTATTCCCTAAATAATTAAAAAAAGGAACCAGATATTCAGCTTCTTTCACTGCGCTATCTTTAGCTGTCACACACTCAGAGTATGTAAAAACATCAGAATTATGCTTCATTTCTTGCTGTAATACGTGTTCAGATACTGTTAATACCTTCTGTTTTTCAGCAAGTTCAGAGATTTTATTCTCTTTACTAGTTGAATTACATTGTGTAAACAGTGCTGAAATTAGTACAGCAACAAAAAGAAACATTAGAATTTTAAAATTTCTCATTTTGATCATTTTTAGTTAAACATTATTATTATTTATTTCTATAGATAAAACTGTTTAGTCTTATCTCTAAAAGCATTAATAGTAAATGCGGGGAAAACTAACCCCCCGCACTTTAAATCTCTTACAAATATGTAACTATTTCAACAGTCTTAATATTTATAGAAGATATATGATTGTTTAATGGAAATAACCATTCGTACTTTTCATATTTAAGTTTGATATGGTTAAAATCTTCTTCTGAATTGATAAGATCATTTAATACCTTATCTTTTACAGATAAATCATGTATCTTTCCTTCTTCTCCTAATAATAAGAGAAATGAATAAATAAAATCTTCTATCATATCTTTTTCGAAGTTGTGTAAGAAATATCTGAATTAGTTGTACCTAATTTTCTTAGTTCAAGTTCTTGATGCTTTCCTAATTCTTCTAAACTTTTATCATCTAAAAGAACATTTTCTTGACTTAAAACATAAAAATGATGTTTATACCTTAACATGCTTGTTGGAAACAAGTCCATTAAGATAAGATTTTTATTAATAATAAGTCTCGGGGAAAAATCTTCAAACTTTTTATTAGGTCTACGCTCTTTTACTAATCGTTTTAATTCTTCAAACATCTCAATAAAAGGATTTACAATGATGGTATCATTTGTATAAAATAATACCATATATGGAACAATGTAAATTCTTTTCAATTGAGCTGTTATAGAAAAACTTTTATAATTAGTATCTATATTTTTCCAAATCTGAATAATATCAGAAAAGGAAATAGATTCGTTAAATCGAAAATCTTTTAAATTCTCGATAAGAAGTTCTTTACTGTATTTTGTTTTTTGAACCATTTCTTTTAGCTTTTTCTTCTTCGACCATTTCTCGTAATAAAAAATCATCAAAATTGATTTGTTTTAATAGGCCGAATTCATGTTTATTAAGTTCGGAAAAGTTTAATTCAGAAACATCACATTTTACAGGCTCTAAGCCTAAATCTTCTATATGATGATACATTTTTGAACTGTATTTATTCTCTGAATCAAGTATGAACATTAATTTTTCAAGCTCCTTATGCATGATTTCTTTTTTCAAAATTAGACGTTACTACCTTAGTAGCTTTAGTTTTGTTAATTGTATTGCAAATAAGTTTATTCCCTTTTTCATCATAGGCATTATATTTATTTGTTTTTAAATTAAGTTTTAAAAATCCAATTAATTTCTTTTCATTGTAAACTTTACAGAAAGAAATATATTTAGAATCTCCTAAAATTAGTGTTTTCATAATTTACATTTGAATACCGTATAATTTACAAATATTTCTTTTTTTAGGCCTGCTAGCCCCTTTTAGTTTTGTAACAAAGCCTTTAAGATGTGTATCCCATTTTATGGCAAGATCTTCCCAAAAATCAAATCCTTCAGAAGTATGTGTCCATATAAATAAATCAAGATACATTGCAGGAAGTTCATTTCTATAAATTTTTGAAAATAAAAAAGTATTTTTTCGAGTTCCTCTATTTTGCATATAGCAATTTATTAGAAATTGATTTAATATTTTATTATCTTTTAAAAACTTATAAAATAAAGCTTTTGTTATTTCACTGTTTTTCATTTTGAGCTTTTTAGTAATTTATTTTAAATTTGTCGATTGTTGAATAGTATTTCAATTTTCTGTTTTTTAATACAGATTCAACATCTTCTACTAAAATATTTAAATATATTAAACATTTAGGATATTTTATCATTATAACCATATCAAGTAATTCAATATATCTCATAATAATGTTTAAAGTCATTTTTCCACAATAATAGTTTGAAATATGAGTTTCTTCATTTTCATTATTGTATATGAAATATTCAGAAATAAGAATTCTTATATTTCCAAATATTCCCCCTTCATCTAAATATAAATAATATTCTTTCATTTTGAACAAATTTTAAATTGATAATAAACTAAGATACAGCTCAAGATTTATGAATAGACTTTTTCTTCTTTATTGCTATATTTTTGTAGTCCCTAAAGGAATTGAACCTTTCTTTCCAGGATGAAAACCTGGTGTCCTAACCACTAGACGAAGGGACCATAATTACAGCTGTCTTAATAGGAATAATAAATTTGTACTATGAAAATTATAGACAGCTGTAATATATTATTAAAATTACTTCTTTTATTAAGTTCGTAAGATATATATAGTTTATAACTTACCGGGTGAACGATTTTTAATAGTCATATTAATCTTTTTAAAGGTTGGAACTTTTTAGATTAAAAATTTTGAACGTATTCCAGACTTTTCTGGTAGTATCACAATTTATAGTAACAATATTTATAAAATTACACTTGAGATATTCTATATACTGATATACACTTCATGTAATTTTACTACTTAAATTGTAAAAGATCTTTTGTGGCTGTATTCTTTTCGTTATCTTTATGATTAGGTACTTCTAATCTATTCCTCTATAACTTAATAGTTGCGCTTTCTACTTAGTCTATTAGGATTTTATATTCACTAGTTGAATTTAAAATGATAACACCTAATAAGAGGTATGTCGAAGCTATTGCTGCTTCAGCACCTTAGTTTACAAATGATCAATATGTCCACTAAGAAAATGTATATATATAAGACGATGCTTATATATTTTTTATAATGCGACATTTTAGCCGCTAATTTACAAAATCTTTGAAATTCTTTAATAAATACTCATTGGAATTTCCATGAAACCATGCATTATGTAATAATGATACCATAAATACATTTTTCATTACACTTTCAAATGTTAATTCAGTATTCATACTACGATATTCTATAGTATTATACTTTAAATTTATTCTTACAGGTAAAAAACGATTTATTACATTGTTTAATGTTTCTTCTTTATCATTATTAGTAAAAGAATGAAATTTTTTCTTTATTTGAATTAAACGTTCAAAAAAATTCAATTTTATATTACCTAAAGGATATCTAATATCTATTTCTTTTTTTATAGTTTTTGGCTTCCAATCATATATTAAATATGATAAGATAGATATGAAATATTCTTTATATTTTAATTCAATTTTTTCAACGTTACTTATTGTAAATTTAAAATCTTTATTAATAGGTATATGTATATGTAGATTTAAAATTGCTTTTTTAGTTTTATCACAATTTTTCTCTAATATACATAAACTTTTGTCTAATAAATTTAAACTGTCAGCTGTTACAAACATTCTAAATTCTTTAGCTCCACAGTCATCTCCTAAATCGCATACAGCATAAGGATTTTTAATTTCATATTTATGATTTCTCAAAAATGTGAGATATGAAGATGCTGAATCCATTATTTCTCTTTCTGCTTTTGCAATATATTGTCCATTATGAGCAAGTTTAAACTTATCTCTTGGTATTTCTATTTCAATTCCAAAACTATTAGTAAAAATCTTATTATAGATTTTATACCAACGTCCTTTTAATAGCTTCTTATTATTTACAGTTAATGCAGAAGAAGTTATTATATCTTTTAAAATATTTAATTCTAAATCTGTCATTTTATTTGAACTTTTTAAAAGAAGAGTTGACTACCAGATGCTCAGGCGTATCTAAATAATCAACTCTATCTCATTCACCACAACAATAAGTTAAATAGGCTCTGGTCCAAATGATATATTCCCTTTGGAAATATCTTGTTTTTTCTCAGTGCCTTTTTCATGATTTCTTCTCAAACGGGCATTTTTTGCCCAAATACTCAAATTTGAAGACTTTAACTTCATTTTTGAAATTGAAGTCAATTCTTTGTTAGAGAATTCACTCCATTCAATATTCCCAGAATTTTCTGAAAGCATCAGTTTTCCTTTAGAATTGTCAGTTAATGCTTTACAAGTTTGAGTGTCTTCTTTTCCTTCAGCTTTCAAAATTGAAGCTACGAATTTACGAGATGTTTGCATTTTAAACAGTTTTAGTTTGAACAGTTTTAGATTAAACAATTTGTTTTATATTTTCATAAAAAAATACAGCAATAAAATACCCTATAGGTGGTAAAATCCTAAACCCGTATATAAACATTATATATTACTAATAGGGATATATAGACTAACTATTTGGAATTTGTTTAAATATATTTTATTACTGCATTTTCTAATTTTTACTAAAATAACTGCTATTAAAAATATTTCCTGTGAGTAAATTACTTTTATATTCATAAGCATTACTAAGGAAATTTAAATACGTATTAATAACATCCAATTTTAGAAGTTTTTTATATATTTCTTCTTCTTTTTCAGACAGTACAGTTTTTGATTTTGTATTATCAAATGAACTTATCGTACTTTCTTGTTCTATGTTCAGAATATCTCTGTTTCTATGAACTAAAATTTCTCTATTTAAAACTCTAATTTCTAAAACAGTTTTAACATACAATTGATGCAATATTTTACTATACTTATTCATCGTCTTTATTTTTAGAGGATTTAGAACTTTCTTCTATAAAAAATACGATTACAAAAATAGCAAATACAATACCAAACAGTATCCTCATTGCTAAATGGACTGAAGCATCGATATTATCCATAACTTTTAAATTTTGAACGTTAAATAATAAAATAAAACAGAGGATGCATTTATATTGTAATATATTTTCGATCCCTAGAATTTTACACATATATGAAATATGCGTGTATCCCTGGATGTTACTTCTAATATTAATAAAGGTGTTTAACCCTAGTTTGACACAAACCATCCTCTGTTTTTGTAGGCCCTGTGAGATTCGAACTCACGACTCCTTCCTTAAAAGGGAAGTGCTCTAACCAACTGAGCTAAGAGCCTAAATGAAAAAACTGCAGACGTAAATCAGTCATCAGGTCTAAACAAGGTTTTACCCGTGCTATTTACGCCCACAGTTTGATATTTTTATAAGAATTCCCAATATTTATCCAGTTCTTTCATAGCTTTATTAGCTATTATTTCTGCTTGTTCATGAGTGTAATTAAATTGTACTCTTATTTGATGAATTGTGGATTTAAATCCAGATACTGCGCCTTGTTTAATTTTAAGGGATTCAAAATGTTTTTTAAAAAAGTTAATCGCATTTCTTTCTTTATTATTAGTAGTTTTTTTCTTTGTCAAAAATTCGTTAAATTGTTTTTTAACAATCTCTTCAAATTCTTTTTCAGAAATAAAACCATAAGGATTATTACGTCCCCATTTCGCCATTTTAATGGCCAGTTCAGTATTAGAAAAGTTTATCTTTTTTGATATTTCAATTCTTTCTTCGAGATTTTTAATATCTCTTGTAAGATCTTCCAGATTATTCTGAATACTTACTCTAAGACTATTTATTATTGCTGAGTCTTGCTGTTTTTTGTAATTACTGTCTAAAGTATTATCCATCGTCTCCCCAATTTTCAAGGTTATATTCTTCTAGTAACTCTAAATATCTTTCGATACTTATTTCTTCTTCAAGATCCTCAAGGTCTGCTATTTCTTTAGCAATCCTCGTTACCTTTACCATTCCATTAGCCTCTTTAACTAATATTCTTTTTACTGGTCCTAGTTTGCTTGTAAGAGAACATACTCCTTCAGATATTGTATCCATAATAATTAAGATTTTGAACATTCAACATATAGTCGACAGACCGCCGACAAAAGACCTCTAACTTTTCTTCGAAAAATCTACGAAAAGGTTAGTTTCTACTATTTAAAACTGTTTGAACTTTTTTAATATCTTCTGAATCAATATCATCACATGAGACTAATACTCTGACAGCCTCGATTTCTTTACTTCTCAAAGCTCTGCTAATGAGCTTAAGTTTAGATTGTTTGGGAATACCCATAATGATATGATCTAACATACCATTCAAACTTTCAAATTGAATATCTGCTGCTGCCATTATTTATCAGTTTTAAATTTTAAATTTCGTTAATTATCGTCAGGTAATCACTCCTGACCGCACAATGCATCTTACTCATTCTCCTTATAAGTCTACCTATATTAAGACAGTATCGAGAATCCACCCTCTACCCAAAATCCTATTAATATCAACATGATATTTAATAAGATCCTCAGATGCTACTTCGTAATGGTTAGTATCCCATTAATAAGGCATAGTACTTTTTAATATATTGTCCACCATAACAATCTACTATGCTGCCACCACAATAACTACTTAGATTATAATATAACATCAAATGCAAGCATTTAATATCAGTTTCATTATTGCTTTATAATTTTCTATTTGCTATTAACAAATATAAACTATCATCAGGGGCTAACTAATATCCCTGTACCCTTTCTTTTAATCCTTTTCAATTCAAATGTTTTTTTACCTTCAAATACTTAATTTGTAATATTAAATGACTTGACTCGAAAAAACATAACAGCATGTATTTACTGGAATATTTACAAAAATTAAAATTATTAGACATTATACACAGTATAACGGAAAGTATTTTTTAAAGTCTTTATTACATAAAACCCTATTTACTTGAGGAATTAGTATTTATCTTTTTAACATATCCACTACAAGTATAAAACTCTCTATTACCGAGTTTTACTTTAATGTCAGTGCCATGGCAATAGTTTGAATGCATATTAGCATCTGTTATAACGTCTAATATACTTACTTCTGTTACAACACCTTTTATTTCTCCTAATCTTTCATCACTACCTGTAAATTTAGGGTATGCAAAGATTAAAAAGAAATTCATTTCACACGACTTAACAGGCGCTAACCCAAAACCATTGAATATTTGAACTACATCCCCTAATTTAATACTAGGATTTATTCTTCTTTTAACAATATGAGCTTGTTTCATTTTATTTGAACAAAGTTTAGGTAATTAATATTAAACAGTTAAAATAGTATTAAAATAAACTCTCATCTTATTGCTTAGAGTTAATCCTGGTAAGCCTTCACTCTTGATACTAGAATATCTAGTAGGTTCAGAGGAGTCCGTTCATTTCACTTGGTCTGCTACCCGTATTTATTATCCAGCTATTAGATGAGAGTTTAATATTATTTATATTGTTTCTACTGTGTAAATTAAAATAGTGTATGCTATTATTATCAAAATTACAATAGCAATACCTTTTATATTGTCTTTCTTTTTCATAATAAATTTATGAATTATATAAAACATGACCCCAGAAAGTATCTAAATCAGACCATAAATACCATCCTTCAGTAGTCTTATCCCATTCAAATCCCCATTGTATAAAATGGGTATG
>JBEPWB010000002.1:0-41797 GCA_041642635.1 bacterium | reverse complement strand
ATAAAAATTTTCATCTCTATCAATTAAGGCAATTACGTTTTTGTGTCCGAATAATTCACAAGCAAAAATATACCATTCATAGAGTGCTCATTTTCATCAAACATCAATCACACTTATATTTTTTGAATTTAGATTAAAATAATTTTGTTTTTGTTCTTTTGATAAATTTTTATCTTTAAAATTTGTGAATTTTTTCCATTCTGTATTTTCATAAATATTTGGAATAGAGATTTTTTCAGTTTCTCATTCCACCAAAATAACAGCATCAGAAAAGAAAATAGAAGCATTCTTGAATATTAGATTTATCATTATTTTGTTAAATCTTCAATATTTATTATCGATTTTATTAGTTTTTGTTATTCATTTTTCATTTTTTACAAAAATTATATCCGAAATCTCATATTTTCATTTTCTAAAATTTGAAACCAGTTCAGGGGAATGAGTAGAATAAAAAACTTGAGTATTTTCTAGTTCTCATATTTTTTGAATTATAGAATCTATCATTTTTGTTGCATGTGGATGCAAAAAATTTTCAGGTTGATCAATAATAAAAATAGTAAAATTTTTGTTGTTTTTTTCGTTAATACTATACAAATACAATTTTAAAAGCGTCATTAGTAGAGTAGTTTTTTTTGATCCTGATTTTTTGTTTAGTTTTTTTAATTCTATTTTTGTATTTATAGATTTTTTTTGATTGATTTCTTTGTTTTTTAAAACCAAATCTATTAGTTTTAAGTATCAATTTTCTTTATTTTTTTTGTTTATTTTTCTGTCACTCGGAATATATATAACATCAATTTTTTTTAATATTTCTTTGTTATTTTTTTCTAGATTAGAATTTTTTATAATTGTTTTGTTATTTTTGTTATCAAAAATAATTTCGATAAAAATATTTATATCTTTTTCTAAATGAGTTATATTTATTTCTATTTTTAGAGATTTATTTATATCTAAAAAATCTTTTTTTTTGATTTTTTTTGAATTAATTAATTTTTCAATTGCTTTTAAAATAACAGTTTTTCAGCTGTTGTTTTTACCTACTAAAACCGTTTTATTTTTTCAAAAACTAATATTTTGATATTCAATACTTCTAAAGTTTTGAATAATTATATTTTTTATTTGGTACACAAAAAAATTATTAATTTATATTTATTATAATCTTAACACATATATTTTTTTAAAACAAAAAAAAGACTAGTTTTTAAACTAGTCTTTTTCCCCCTTATAAACAAGTCTTGTTTCTCTTTGGGCTATTTTATGGTCAACTATAATTTTTGCGTATTTCAAATCATTTTCAACAGGGTTGTGAATTGATTTTATATTTTCATTTTCTAATTCTGGAATATATTTTTTTATGAATTTTGCTTGTGGGTCAAATTTTTGTGACTGCAACATTGGGTTAAAAATTCTAAGTGGTTTTGGGTCAGCTCCAACAGAAGCTCACCATTGCCAGTTTCAAAAATTTACATTTTCATCATAATCAAGCAAATGTTTTTTGAAAAAATTTTCTCACCATCTCCAGTCAATTAACAAGTCTTTTGTCAAAAAACTAGAAACAATCATACGAGCTCTTCCATGCATCCAATTTGTTTCTACAAGTTGATTCATTGCAGCGTCAACTACTGGATATCAAGTTTCTCAATTGCACCATTTTTCGAACAAATACTCATCATGTCTCCATTTTATATGTCTTTTTCTTTCTTGGAATTCTATTTCTTTTGTTTCGGGAAAATAATAATTTATATGTTGCCAAAATTCTCTCCAAGCAAGTTCTGAAACATAACTTTCGCTTATTTCTCTAGCTTTGTTGTATATTTGTCTAATTGAAAAAATTCAAAATCTCAAATATGGAGAAATCTTTGAAGTACCGTCTTTGTCTAAATTATTTCTAAAATCATCATAATCTGTTCTTATATAATTTTTGAATCTTTCTTGTCAAAATTCCATTGTAAAATATGGATGTTTTTCTATCTCTATAAAACCACTAGCTTTTTTTCATTCAGTAATTTTTATACTTTTAAATTTTTCTGGTTTTTGTTCTGTTGTGTCTTTTAATTCTTTTTGCCAAAGCTTATAAAAAGGTGTAAAAACTTTTCTTTGTTCTACTTCCTCAGGTTCTACAAGCAAAAAATCAGAATACAAAAACAGATTTTTAGAATCTTTTTCTAATATTTTAGAAATATTTTTATCTCTTTTTTTTCAATATTCTCAGTACGATTTGTTAGTATAAACATTATCTATATCATATTTTTTTGTTAATTCAGGAATTAATTTTTCAGGAAAATCATAAAAAACTTGTATTCATTCATCAGATATTTTTTTTAATTCTTTGTCCAAATTTTCTAGAGCTTCTCTTATAAAACCAAATTTTTTGTCTTCTAATCACAAAAAATCTGGAACAATATTTTTGTCCAAAATAAATATTGGAAGTATTTCGTCATTTTCACTAATTGCATCAATTAATCATTTGTTATCATAAGTTCTAAGGTCTTGTCTAAACCAAAAAATTGCTTTTTTCATATTTTTTTATTAAAAATTATTTTTTATTTTTTTTACATTTTTCACTACAATATATTACATTATCAAAATTATTTTTCCATTTTTTTCTGATTGTAAAATATTTCTTACAAACAGGGCAAATTTTTGCTTCTTTGTATTGTCATCTATCAAGTATTTTCATTTTAAAATATTTTTAACTTTATTAATGTTTTGAAATTTATATAACAAAAAAAATCAGATTTTCCTAGGTCTGATTGCAAATTTTTATACTTGTTTAATTTTGATTCTAATATTTTTTTGAATCAAAATTAAATTTTTGTTTTCTTTCATTTTTCTTACAAATAACAATTAAAATGCTATTTGAAATAATAATAACAATTTTTATTTTAACTATTTAAAGTTTTTTGCAAATAATTTTATGAAATTAGAACACATAGATAATCTGAGTAAATGAAAAAAATCAGGTAAAAATATTTGAAGTAGAAAAGTTTCTCACAGATTGAGAAATTATGAACGTATAAAATATGAGCTTGCGTTAAAAAATGATTTTTTGGAAATAGATATTTCTGATAGAATTAATTTGCTTAATTTGTGGGAAAAAGTTTGTTTTGTCAAAAAAATGGATACTATAGTTTTATTAAAAAGTTTTGATAAATCAAAAATATTTTATAATAAAAAAGTTATTTTTGAGGGAGATCTAAAATTAGCAAAATTAAAAGCAAAAGAATTATGAAAACATTTTTAATATTATACAACCAAATAAATCTTGATTATTTTGATATCAGTCTATCAAATAATTTTTTGTATATTCATCATAATTGAAAAATAAAATTCAATTGAGAAGATTTGAATTTTAATCAAAAATCAAAAATTTTAGATTATTCTCTTGGTCATAATTTTATAGAAGAACTTAACAAAAAATGATTTATTTGAGATTTTTTAGTTTGAAAAAATTATTTTGATACTATAAAAAATTATTGTAATAAAAATAATATTGATGAAATATTTTTGGTAAAACCGGTTGAAAATTATGTTTATGGTAATTTTTTAAAAATACAAAAAAAATTATCAGATATTGACATAAAATTAACTTTTTTAGAAGATAAAAGAAGTTTTTTTATAAGTCATGATGAATTTTTGGATCATTATAAAAAACCACCAATAATGGAAACTTTTTATAGAATGATGAGAAAAAAATTTGATATTTTGATGGAATGAGAAAAACCATTGTGAGAAAAATGGAATTTTGATAAACAAAATAGATGATTTGATAAAAATCATAAATCAAGTTTTAACTTTTCTTTTGATGAAAATAATTGATTAAAAGAAGCAAAAAAAAATTACAATACTGATGAAAAAATTAATTATCCTACAAATAGGGAACAAGCATTAAAACTCTTAAATTATTTTGTAAAAAATCATCTTGATAATTTTTGAAAACTAGAAGACGCTATGTATCAAAATGATGATTTTGTTCATCATTCTACAATTTCTTCAGCTATAAATTTTTGATTATTATCACCAGAAGAAGTAGTAAAAATAATTGAAAAACAAGATACTGAGCTTAATAATAAAGAGTGATTTATTAGACAAGTTTTAGGCTGGAGAGAATATATGTATCATTTTTTTCAATTTTATAAATGAGATATTTATAAAAATAATTTTTTTAAACATAAAAATAATTTACCAGAATATTTTTGGTGAAAAAATATGGATACTTGCAAAATGAATTGTGTAAAAACTAGTATAAGTAGAGTTTTGAAAAATAATTACTGACATCATATTGAAAGACTTATGATTATTTGAAATTTTACTTTGCTTAGTGAAATCAATCCTTTGGAAGTAAATAAATGGTTTTTTGAAGAATATGTTGATGCTTTTGAGTGGGTAGTTACGCCAAATGTAATGTGAATGAGTCAATTTAGTGATTGATGAAGATTGGCAACAAAACCTTATGTTTCTAGCTGAAATTATATTAACAAAATGTCAGACTTTTGCACAAATTGTCAATATAATGTTAAAACAAAGTATGAAACTGATTCTTGTCCATTTAATTATTTGTACTGGGATTTTGTGGATAATAACAAAGAAATATTCAAAAAAACAAGACAACCTTTTGTTGTTAAAAATCTAGAAAAAGTTGATATAGAGGTTATAAAAAAACTAAAAAGAGAATTTAATAATTAAATTCTCTTTTTAGTTTTTCAATCGTAGCTTCAATATTATTAATATTATTTAAATGCGAATTCATTATTATCTCAGTTGAAATATATTTATATAATATTTCTTTATCTAATAGTGTTTTATAGCTATAAATATTTGTTTTTAAATGTTTATTTTCGAACTCTAAAATAACATTATTATTTTCATTAATTATATTGTCATAATAAAAGTAATAAACATTTTTTAAATAATTTTTAAATTCTAGTTCATTATAAAAAATGTTTTTGTATAATGGATTTGGTACTCAGTAATTATTAGAAAAATTAATTTTAATTATTTTTTTTGCAAATTCATTTTTATTAAATTCTACATTAAAGTTATTTATATCATTCTCTATTAAAGTTATATAATTATCATCAATTCATTTTATAATTGACCACAAATTAAGTATACTTGTTTGTTTCTGGGGATTTTGTATAAGATTATTTATTGTTTGAATATCTTGTTTAAATGCATCATTTAAATTACATCATTTATTTATACAATTTTTTACATTACTATTAATTTGATAATTTATTTCTTCAGTTATTTTATTTTGTTCTTCTAAAAACTCATAATCATATTCAGATTTTGAAAACTCTAAATTAGTGTAAAAATAAGAGTATCAAATTATTAAAAATCAGCTTAACAAGAATGCAATTATATTTTTTAAACTTGTAAATATGTATAAAAAAATTGAAAAAAATACTATTCATGCAATTAAAATTTCTGTACTTTGTTGAATTGCATAAATATTAATTAACAAATATCATAAAATAAATGATAATATTGTTACTAATCATACAAGTAGTCTCATGTTTTTATTTTTTAGGAAACCAAGGAAAAAATTTGTTTGTTTTTTGTTTATATTCTTGCCAATTTTCTTTTCTAGATTGTCTTTTTTCTTTTAAGGGAACTCAAGAAACAAAAAGTAACAAAAAAGTAATAACAAAATATCAAATAAAACTAAATAAACTAACACTTGCTCAAATTATTGATAATCAAAGCCAAAAAGTGCTTTCTCAAAAATAATTGGGATTTCTAGAATATTTGTATAATCATCAAGTAAAAACTTTTCATGTTTTTCAATTTTCTTTTATGTATTTTTTTACTTGAATATCAGCTAAAACTTCAAAAATTAATCAAATAATTGAAACTAAAAATCAAACTACAAATAAATATAAATTTATTTCATTACCAGAAAAAATGTAATAAATAGGGAACGAAATCAAAAACATTAGTCACATTTGCAGCATAAATACCTGAAAAAAACTTCTAGTATAAAAATATTTCCATTCTTTTCTCCAATTAGCATATCTTGGATCTTCTCATTTTTCTTTTAATTTTCTAGATCAAATATAATAAGTTAATCTTCCTCACCAATAAGTTATTAATAAAATAGTTAATATTTTTGTTACTTCAAATGTTTGATTTGTAAAAAATAAATATAATGAAATTATCACAAATCAAGTTCACCAAAAAATGTCGACTATTGAATTATCTTTTATTCTAATGCTTATTATAAAAAGTATTAAATATAAAATAAGTATTATTAATAAAACTTCCATTATTTTATAAGATTATAAAAGTAAAAGCTATTTACTGCAATCATTGTACAAGCAAAAGTTCACCAAGCTATATCAACAAACGTAAATTTTATAGAATAATTATTCAAAAAAGTTAGGTTTGTAAGATCATACATTGCATATACAAGAAAACCAAGTAACGCTCAATACATTACGACTTCTCAAATATTGTTATATTTTAACGTTACAAAAGTAACTATCATAACAGAAATAACTAGCCAAGCTATTAATCCAGCAGTAAGATTTATTTTTATACTTCCAGATTCTTCAACAGTTATCAGACTTCAAAATTCTCTAATTATAAAATCTTTTGTGATTATTCCAAGCCAAACATAATCCAAAATCAATAAAGTTAAAAATCATACAAAATAAACTCAAAGTATTTTTATTATTTCCATAATCTCTTTATTTATACAAATAAATTATTAATTTATTATAAAAAATATAGTGAATTTTACAAATATTTTTAAAATTTGTTAAAATATAAATTTTATTTGTCACTTTTTTAAAATTATTTCGTTGTAATTATTAGAATTTATATATTTAATAATTTATTTATAATGAAAAAAGCAGGATTAATTTTTAGTTTATTCATTTTAGGTTTTACATTTTCAGCTAATGCTGATTATAGAGTTTATTTAGAAAGAGAAACATTTGAAGAAAATGAATGACAACATTGTGTCGCAGCTACAGATTGATGTAATAACTATACTATGCGTGAGGGAAAAGTTTTTTCTTGAACAAAAATGCATTGTGCATGACATATTCAGGAATGGACTTGTACAAAATATGAAGAATGAATAATGACAACAATGTCATTGCCAAATCAAACTGAAAATGATTTGAATTTTCATGATACAATTATGGATAGATTAGATGATAAATATATTAATTGAGTTGATAATACTATTAAAAAATATAACTCATTAACTTCGAATTTATCAAACTCAAAAAGACATAGCCTTAAAAACAGTTTGATGAACAAAATTGATAATTATCTTTTCAAAATAACAATGTCAGTACCACAAGACACAAAAATGCCAGATAATATTAATAATGCTTACTTGATGCTTAATTTATTAAAATTAAAACTTCAAATACAATAAAAAAAGTTAGTTTTAAAAACTAACTTTTTTTATTTTGTAATTTGTTTTTTATAAGTGCAGAAAACCATAAAATTATTACGATAATTAACGCTGGATAAACTTTCCAGGGAAAACTCATTCAAGCTACAATTCATCAAGTTATAAAATAAATATAACTTGATCTTTGTATTTTTTTCCACCATTTTCATAATTTTTCTTGAGAAAATCTGTTTGATGTAAGAAGTAAAATTGTTGCAGTAATTTCGCTTAGTTTAGTAACTAATGGCATATAAAGAGACCATCAAGCTATTGTAAAATAAGTCATTATTTTATTTGGATTATATATCGAACTTCAAATAAAATTCGTTACAATTACTGATGCTGATAAAATTCAAATTGGCTTTCTAAGAGTTACTAATTTTTTGAATAATCATACTTTTGGAAACAAATCTGATATTGGTCTAATTGCCATAACAAAAACTACGGCCCACCAACTCAAATCATACATAAATCACATATAATTATTCATGAATAAAAAATCTCAGTATAAATTACTTTCTATTCTGTTATATGCCCAAGATAATGGAACAAAAATTATAGAAAATAATATAACTGCCCATGAAAATTTATTTATATGTGGAATATTTCAATTAACAAAAATATCTTTTATTTTTCAAGGAAAAACTCTAGAAATAGTAAAACTTTCGTTGTTAATTAATTTTTTGTCATGTCATTTTTCGTCTAAAATATTTTTTACTGAATTAACCATTGCAGGATTTCAGCAAATATATATTTCATCATTTTTATCAATTATATCTAATTCATCAGTTACTCTTCATTTATTTTCTAGATAATCTTTTTCTGGTCTAGAAACTTTTATAATAACTTTTGTATTAGGAAAACTTTCTAGTTTTTCTTTGTAGTAAACATCTTTTTCATATCTTACTCAAAAAATTATAACTTTTTGAGTTTCTTCTGGTAATTTTTCAAGCATTGCAACCATCGGTGCTAGTCAAGTACCAGTTGCAATCATAACTTTTCTATTTGGAGTATTTTTTAGATAAAAACTTCAAAGTGCTCACAGAAAAGTTATTTCTTTTCAATCTTTTAATTTTTTGAAAAATGTTGATCATCTTCATTTTTTTTCTAGTTTTACATTTAGAGTAAAATTATTTTTATTTCAACTAGCAATAGAATAAGAACGACTAAAACTTCAAAGATGGTCTTTTGCTTGAAGAGAAATATATTGTCATGGTTTAAATTTAAAATTGTTTGTTTTAAATTTTAATTCTAAAGTATCAGGAGTTAGATATTTTTTTTCTATTAATTTAGCTTTTTTAAAAGAAACAGAAACTCATCATTCTTTATCAACTTTTATTACATTTACAGGACACATTAATTCTGCTTGAAGTATTTCTGATTCTTTTCATTCAAAATCATTAGTTATAACTTTTGATTTTGGATTTACCTCAAATACACTAGGACAAACATTTTCGCAAGTTCTACAACTAATACATCAAGGAATTACTTTTACATCTTTTATCATATTAATTTTTTTTAAAATTAAATCATTTAGTTTTATAAATTTCTCAATTTTTCATAATAATTAATGCTTCCAGTCACTTAGATTTGTTAATTATTTCTATACTTTTTTTAAGGGGACTTACAAAAATTGCTGTTGATAAAATATCTGAAAAACTCGATAATTTATGCACTGTAAAAACACATAATTTTTCTTCTGAATTATCTTTTTTTGGATTAATTAGGTGATGTCATTTTTCTGTTTTTCTCCTGTTTCATGCAGAAGACGCTATAGAAAAATTATTTACGTCTATTTCTCAAATTTTTTTTCAAAGATTTACTGGATCTTCCAAAAATATTTTGTGATTTCATTTTGTTCTGATATCTCATCAAAAATCTATAACAAATTTTTCAAAATGTTTATCTAACATATTAAAAATTCTATCAACCATATATCATTTTCCAACTGATCATAAATCTATTGAAACTCCATTTTTTAGGTTTATTATTTTGTCATCAACTATTTCAATATTTTTGTATCAATATTTTTCTTCCATTTTTTCAGGATTTTTTCAATATCAAATATTTTCCAAAAAGGGAAGTATTGTTATATCAAAATATCAATCACTTAATTCAGAAATTTTATTTGTTAGTTTTAAAATTGATAAAAGTTCTCAAGTAGCTTGAGAACTTTTATTTTTATTCAAATTATCTAAAAAATTATTTTTTATGAATCTAGAGTATTTTTCTTCGAATTTTTCAGTATCCAAAAAACAATTATTAATAATTTTTTCATCAATTTTTTCTGAAAATATAGTAATTTTTAAGATTGATCAAAATAGTTCTCTAGAAAAATTTTTCATAATTATCTGTTTTTAATTGCAGTAACAAAAGCTTCACTACTTAATGAACTACCAGAAACATATACTTCTTCAGCTTCTTCAATAGGCTCTCCTACTAAGTATTGAATTTTTTCGTTAAATTTATTAATATCGTAAGTAGTTGCTGTAGCATTAATTGATTGAATAATATCATTTTCATCAAGATTATATTCTACAACCATATCAACTTCAGTTTCAGGATTTCTATAAGTTGCATCTAGTCTTTCAACTTCATTAGTTTCGTTTGATTCATTGAATGTTGCATCCATTTCATTTTCGATATTTTGATTAGTTTCAGCTTCAGTATTCATTTCAGAACCAGTTTGTGTATTTTCACTATTTTCTTGGTTAACACTAGGATTAGCACAAGAAGCTAAAAAAGCAACTAAAACTAAAGTATATAAATATTTCATATTTATTTGTTTTTTAATTATATAATAAGTGTTTGTATTTTATTGATTTGCTTCGTCATGTCAATAAAATTTACTATAAATTATAAAGTAAAAAAAAAGAATATAAGTAAAAACTTATATTCTTCTAAAAAAATTATTTTAATTCAACAGTTGCACCAGCTTCTTCTAATTTAGTTTTAATTTCAGCAGCATCATCTTTTGAAGCACCTTCTTTAACTTTACCACCGTTATCAGCGATTTCTTTAGCTTCTTTTAAACCTAAACCAGTAATTTCTCTAATTACTTTAATTACACCGATTTTAGAAGAACCAGCAGAAGTTAATTCAACATCAAAGCTTGATTTTTCATCTTCACCAGCATCAGCAGCTCCACCAGCAACCATAACAGGAGCAGCAGCAGAAACTCCAAATTCTTCTTCCATAGCAGTAACTAAATCATTTAATTCAACTATAGTTAATTCTTTAACTAAGTCCATAATTTGTTCTGCATTTTTTGTTAATTCAGCCATTTTTCAAAAAAATTATAATATAAAATATGTTTTAAAATTTCATTGTAGAATTTTATTTCAATATCTGTTAGATTCAGTTGTCAAAACAGACACTGAATCAAGTTCTACAATTACTTTTCTAGTTATTAATAACTAGTTTTTGACTCCCTAATAATAGGGAATCAATATACTAAGTATTAATTAAGCTTCTTTATTTTCTTCAGTTGCTTCTTCTTTTTTTCCTTCTAATTCTCTAACTTTAGTTTTACCTGTAGTTTCAAGTTCTTTAGCAGCAGCATCAAAGAATCTTGCCATTCCAGAAATCGGTGATTTCATTGAACCAACCAATCTTCCAAGTAAAGTTTCTCTTGAAGGCATAGCTGCAATAGCTTTTGTTTCTTCTTTATCTCTTAATTCTCATTCAAAAACAGAAACTGACCAAGCCATTTTATTTAAATCACCTTTTTTACCATTAACAATTTTCATAAAATCGTTAACTTTTCCTAATCATGCAACAGCATCTTCATTTGAACAAACTACTCAAATTTGACCTTCTAAATCACTTAATTCTACATCTATATCTAAAGCTTCTTTTAAAGCTCTTTTTATTAGAGTTTTTTTAGCTAATGTATAAGTAGAGTTAACTTCTCTTAAAGAAGTTCTTAATTTTGCAAAATCTGCAACACTAATTTCGTTAGTAGATGCAAAACCAATTGATTCAGCTCATTTGAATTTTTCAACTAATGCGTCAAATATTTCAACTTTTTTTTGTTTTGAAACAGCCATTTGTATCTTATTTATAATATAAATTATTACTTTCTAGTATAAAAAAATCCTTTTTTCTTGTTCTCGAGAAAAAAGGATAGAGTTTTTAAAACTTTATTTTTAATTTTAAATCTATTCCTCTATTATCTCGGTAGGTCTTATTTTTTGCCTACTGTCTTTGACATAGAAAGTAACTAGATTATATACAAAAAAAATATAAGTCAATATTTTTTTAAAATAAATTTACATATCATATTATTAATATTACAGCGTCAGCAATTATATGAAAAATATAAGCTGCCCAAATTCATCTTGTTTTTTGGTATAAAAAAGCAAAAAATAATCACCCCAAAAATAATCAAATTAATCCTAGTAATAAAATTAAAGGATCAAACCAAGTTCAAAAAATTGCAATGTGATAAAGTGAAAATAATGCAGAAGATAATACATAAGCTAGAATTGTATTTGTTTTAGAAATAATATTAAAAATAAAACCTCTAAAAAATAGTTCTTCTATAAATGCATTTCAAAACATTATATAAATAAAAATTATTATAAATGTGTTTTGATTAATTCATTTATTACTTAATTGGTTTGAAATATTTGACCAATCTATAAAATCATTTAAAACAAAATAACTTATACCTATTATCACAAATGCAAGTATTCAGAATAATATTCAATACTTAAAGCTGTCTTTGTTTATTTTTCAAATTATTTTTTCTTTTGCATTAAAATAATAGATTATAAAAAAGGGAATAATTACAAATAATATAATTTTTTGTAATACAGTAAATATGTAATTAATATCAAAAAAATTTTCTACTGTATATAGTAGAAAACAAGATAGTATTGAATAAATAATAGTTATTGCAAAAATTTTATTTTTCATTGTTTATTTATTATTTTTATTAAAAAATAAAATCTCACTTTTTAGGTGAGATTTTATAATTATTTTTTCATTTCTTCAGCTTTTTTCATTCTAGCGTAGAATTTATCAACTGCACCTGTTTTAAGGATTTTTTGTTCACCAGTATAGAACGGGTGAGAAGCAGAAGAAGTTTCTATAAAAATAGCTGGCATTTCTTTTCCTTCATATTCAAAAGTATCATTAGTTTTTGTTGTAGTTTTGATTTTTAAAACAAAATCAGCACTTCTATCAACTAATAAAATCTCTCTTGATTCTGGATGTATTGCTTTTTTCATAAGACTTTAGTTGTTTATTTGTCCGCCAAGTACGGTACAAAAATATAAAAATATTTGGTATGGTGCCGAGGGCGAGACTCGAACTCGCACGCCGTGAAGCATTGGTTTCTAAGACCAACATGTCTACCAATTCCATCACCCCGGCCTATAATATAAAAAATTCTAGTTTTTAAAACTAGTTTTTTATTATTTTTTCAAAAAATGGTGGGCAGAGAGGGATTCGAACCCCCGAAGTCGAAGACAGGGGATTTACAGTCCCCCCCATTTGACCGCTCTGGTATCTGCCCAAGTTTTTATAAAAAAATGGAGCCACTAATCGGACTCGAACCGATGACCGTTCGCTTACAAGGCGAATGCTCTACCAACTGAGCTATAGTGGCGTCTCTTGATTGCGAGACATATATTATTAAAAAAAATAATTATGTCAAAATTTTTTTTAAAAAAAGTTTCTCTTGATATTTTTCTTGTTACAATTAATATATTTTTAGCTAATATTTAAAGTTTTCAAAAAATGGATTTTTACAAAAAAATTGATGAATTTGTTTCAAAAAAATCTGATAAAAAAAAATTAATTGTAATATATTGACCAACTGCTAGTTGAAAAACTGGTCTGAGTATTAATATTGCTACATATTTAGATACGGAGATAATTTCTACCGACTCAAGGCAAATTTTTAAATATTTGGATATTTGAACAGGTAAAATTTTGCCAGAAGAAATGGCTTGAGTAAAGCATTATATGCTAGATATTATAACTCCGGATATGGAATATAGTGTTTGAGAATTTAAAAGAGAAGCAGAAAAATATATTAATGAAATTTTTTTTAAACAAAAAATACCAGTATTATGTTGATGAACATGATTATATATTGATAGTTTGATTTTTGATTTTGATATTCCAAGGATTCCTGCAGATAATAATTTAAGAAATGATTTGGAACAAAAAAGATTAGAGTTTTGAAATGAATATTTATGGAATATTTTGAACGAAATAGATCCAGAATATGCTAGAGAATTGCATCCAAATAATTATAGATATGTTATTAGAGCAATCGAAGTAAAAAAACTTAGTTGAAAAAGTAAACTAGATTTTAAAACTACAAAAAGCTTAAAATATGATGTTTTATTTCTGACTCCTTATTCTTGAAACAGAGAGAAATTATATTCAAAAATAAATTTGAGAGTACAAATGATGTTTGATCAATGACTTGTTGATGAAGTAAAAAATTTACTTAAAAATTATAAAACAACAGATTTTTGATTAAAAACTATTTGATATAGAGAAGTCGTAGATTATTTAGAATGAAAAATTACATTGGAAGAATGCATAAATTTAGTAAAACAACACAATAGAAATTATGCTAAGAGACAACTAACTTGGTTTAGAAATTATGAAAAATTTTAACTACAAAAAAATGATAAAAAAAATAATATATTTTATTCTAGGTTTTGTTCTCCTGATATTTTTTACTGTTTTTAGTATAAATATTTTTGTCCTTAGTTTTTCTATCAATAATTATTTTTCAAATGTTTGAGAATTAACATGAAATCATCAAACTTGATTGGTTTTTTGAGCACGTATTTTGGATAATATCGCACCTTCAGACATTTTAAAAGATAGATTGCAGGTCGCCTATGAAACTTATGACAGCTGAAAAATATCACAAATTCTGGTTTCATGAGATAGAACAGAGGTATATTATAATGAACCAGAAGTTATGAAAAACTATTTAGTAGAACTCTGAGTTGATGAAATTGATATAATGTTAGATTATTCTTGATTTGATACTTATGATTCTCTTTATAGAGCAAAAAATACTTTTTGAATAACTGATGTTGTTCTTTTTACACAATGATTTCATTTAAAAAGAGCAATGTATATTTCAAAAAGATTTTGAATAAAAACTTATTGAGTAGAAACAAACCTGCAAGAGTATTTGAGAGATGATTATAATAATTATAGAGAAATTTTTGCTAGAATAAAAGCATTTTTAGAAGTGGAAATATTCAAGCCAACGGCTTGAAATTGATTTTTGAAAGAAAAAAGCGAACTTTTTTATTAAAAATAATAACTAAATAAGACCGGTCTTAAAATTAAAAGTTACTTTTTAATCCAATTTTTTTATATAAAAATCTATGCTTTCTATATGTTTTTTTATTTCTTCAATTCTCATTTCTACTCTTTTTTGGCTTGATACAAGTGCCCAAATATTTTTTTGATCTTTTGTTTTTGCTATTTGTTCATTTGTGCTTTGTTTTTCGTCTTGTATTCTCTCTAGATTTTTTTCTAGTAATTTTTTTAATTGCTCAAGCGGATATTTTATTTCTTTTTTTAGCCAATTATTAAATATTTCATAATTAAACATTGAATTATATTTTGAAGCTTTTATATCTTTTTTTAATTCCACACTAATATTTATTGAGTCATCAGCTATGTTATTTATAAATTTTATACTTTCATTTATTTTTAAAAGCAGGGAATCTTGCCATTTATTATCTAGTGAATCTGAAAAATATTTTTCTAGCGTATTTTTTTCATCAAGAATTTTTTTAGAATTTTTGTCTATTTCTTCAAACTGATAATTTATTTTTGTTATTTTGTGACCATAAATCAAAAGAATTTTTTTATTCACAAAGTTGATAAATTTTCAAAATCACCAAATTAAAAATATTCAAATAATATAAACAAAAAATATTGAAGCTAAATAAAGCGTGTATAAAGCTCATAATAACAAAATTATTTTTCCAGAATCTCTGGATCTACTTATGTTTTTTCCTCACATTTCAAATATCTTTTTGTAACCTGAAGCCAAATCTTGGAAAACTATTTTTTTCAAACCAGCTTTAGACTCATTTATTTTTGATTTTTCAAATAATTTTTCTTCAAAAATTTCTCATATTTTGTAAATGTTTTCTATGTTTTCTTTTTTTAGTTCTTCGAATTTAAAAATATCTCAATCAATAGAAATATAGTTATCTGTTAGAATTACAAACGAATTATTTTTTAAAATTTTTGTTCTAGAAATAGATAAAAAAAACAAATAAACAGAAAAAATAATATTTAAAATTAAGAAACTTATTCCAAGAATTATAAAACCTGCAAAATTTGATACCAAAAATCAAAAAGCTACAGGCACGACAAAAAATATTGATATTATTAATCAATATTTTTTTATCATTTTTAGAAAATCTCTTTCTATACTTATTTTTATTTCTTCGCTAGAAATCCATTCGTATAAATGAAATCATCTATTTTGAATATCATCTAAAATATTACTTGGAATATTTAATGTATTATTTTTCATTTATAAAAATTATTTACTAATTTCTTTAGCTAATTCTTCTTGTCATTCTTTAGAAATAACTTTTATTCATTCTAATTTTGTTTTTGCGTCATCAAATAATTCTTTTTCTTTTTGTGCTTCTAATTTTACTTGTTCTCTATAATTATCGATTTCGTCAAAATGATTTTTTAATTTTGTAACATTTTCAATAAAAACAGTTGTAGATAAAACTGGTTTTTTAGACATTTCTTCAGATTTTTTAGCTGAAGAAATAGCTTTATCAGTCAGTTCAGAAGACATTTTATCAATTGTAGAACCCATAACATCCATGGCACTCATTGACGCATCAATTGCTTTTTGGCTAGATGCTTCGATTAACGCAGTTGATAAAAGAGTTTTGAAAATTGGTCTAGAAGAATTCATCGCAAGAGATAATTTATTTGCAGAATCTAATCTCATTAAAAGCCTTTTTCTAGCCATATCTAGATTACCAATCAAAACAACCAAATTACCTTGAAAATATTCTACATTTCTTATAAACATTCATAATTTTTGTTTTTCATCTTCATCAGTTGAAGCTTCTAACCTTGTTTTGAATTCTTCAATTTTTTGTTCAATAAAATCTTTATAAGCTTCTACTTTTCATAGATTTTGGTCTATTCCATCAACGAATTTTTTTTGTAAATCAATAGAAGTATTTATAGAAATATATGCTTGATCAAAACCAGAAAAAATTTGTCCTATCTTTCATTCTAGACTTTTCATATTAAATCTAGCTTCGTCTAATTTTTCATCAATTGATTTTGCCAAATTTCAAATAAGCGGAATAGATTTCATAATTTTCATTATTTTCCCGTCATTATCTATAATTTCTTTGTAAACACTTTGAACGTCTCAGTTCATTTTTTCTAATTCATCACTAACATTCATAATTGGATCTTGGTCAATTATTTGCGCAGTTTCACTAATTATTGAATCAATTGGAGCAGTTATTTTTTCTCAAACTTCTCTAAAATCTTTAGCATCTTTAAACACTCATTCTACTTGATTTTCCTCAGCTTGACTTAAAGTTATTTCTTTTTTTGTCATAATAAATTTTTTATATTTTAAAAATAATATTTTCCCATATATTTTGTTTTTATTCCTTATATATGTTAAAATTATTATTAATACTTTTAATTATATTTTTTGATGGAAAATAATCAAGTAAATAATGAAATATCCGATTTAACGAATGCAGAAAAAAAAGAAATAAAAAAAGAGGTAAAAGAAATTTTAAAAGAAAAAAGTAAACAAAATAATAATGAAAATTATATAAAACCAGAAATATCAAAATCTGAAAAAATTGTTTGATATTTTGATAAAATAGAGTTTTTGCTTTTGAATGATAAAGAAAAAGAAGAAGTTGCAACAAAAGTAAAAAAAGATGCAACTCCAGACAAACTTTATTTTATAGAAATTGTTTTATCAAGTAGTATCGCTGCTCTTTGATTATTACAAAATTCTGTTGCAGTTGTTATCGGGGCAATGTTGATTGCTCCTTTATTAAGGCCAATAAACTGACTAAGTTTCACTATAGCTAGATGATGAGAAAGATTTTTTTTGTTATCTTTTAAAGTGCTTATTTATTCAATAGTTTTATCTATTTTGATGTGATATTTTATCACAAAAATTTCTGGTTTGAATATCGAAACAGCAGAAATAATTAGTCGTACAAATCCAAATATTATAGATTTTTTTATAGCTATTTTTTCTGCGATGGTTGCGGTTCTGAGTCTTAGATTTTCTAGACTCGGAGAAAGTATAGCGTGAGTAGCAATGGCTGCTTCTCTTATGCCACCTTTGGCTGTTGTCGGGATAGAATTGGCTATTTGAAATTATGATTCTTCACTGTGAGCTCTTATGCTTTTTTGAGCCAACTTGATGGCAATTATAATTGTTGCTACGATATTTTTCTGGCTTTATTGATTTATTCCACATGATACTAGATTGCAATCAAAAGTTTTCAAGAGAATTGCAATTGTGACTTTTTGAATAACTCTTTTGATTATTCCACTTTTAATTTCTTTTAATTCTGTAAAAACAAATAATTTTTTGGCTTCACAAACTCAAAATTATCTAACTTCAATTATAGAAGAAGATCTTATTTTTTATGAAATTAGTGAAATAAAAGTTCTCAAAAATAATTCAAGGGAAGCCCATTTTATAGTAACTATAAAAATTCCTGAATGATATGATATGCAAAAAATTCTTGATAGAGTTTATCGTAGTTTATCAAGAGAATTTCAAAAAGAAGTTAGTATTGATTTTGAAATAATCAGAACAATAAATGTTTCTAATAAAAAATAAAAATTATGAGACCGGTCTCATAATTTTTATTTGCAAATTTTTGTAAAATCTTAAAATAAAATTACATATTTATTAAATTAGAAATAAATGAACATAGAAGAAAAAAAATTAGAAGAACAAACTTCAGAAGAAGAAAAAAATAATTTTATTCCAGAAGTTGATTATACAAAAGAAATTTCTGAAACATTAAATTTTTCTCAAAAACAAATAAATGTTGTTTTGGAGTTTATAAAGGAATGAGCTACTGTTCCTTTTATAGCGCGTTATAGAAAAGAAAAAACAGATAATTTAGACGAAAATCAAATAAGAGATATTATAGATTTGCAAAAAAAATTAGAAAATCTTTACAAAGCAAAAGTTACTGCAACTAACGGTATTCACGAACAATGAAAATTGACAGATGAATTACTTGAAAACATCAAAAAAGCAAAAACTCAAAAAGAAGTAGAAGATATTTACAAACCTTACAAAAGTAAGAAAAAAACAAAAGCAATGATTGCAATTGAAGCTGGTTTTCAAGTTGTTGCTGATGAAATCAAAAAAAATAATGCTGATTTTTCTATTCCAGAAAATTTATTAGAAGATTATTCTAGAGAAGAAATTATTGCTTGATCTATAAATATTATTTGAGCTGAAGTTTCTGCCAATTCTGACTTGAGAGCAGATTTGATTGAAACTTTAAATAAATACGGGCAGTTAGTTTCAAAAATCAAAACAGAAAAATCGCTAGAAAAATTGAACGACAAAGATAAAAATCAAATTTCAAAATTTGATTTGTACAAAGATAGTTCACTAAAAATTAGTTATTTAAAACCATATCAAGTTTTGGCTCTAAATAGATGAGAAAAGCTTGGTATTCTAAACATAAAAATAGAAAAAACAGAGAAGACTTACGAATGATTGATGTTTCATTATGCTAGAATTCTAAAAATCAGAGCTCCTTTTATTTCAGAATTAGAAGCAGGTTTTAAAGAATGATATGATGCGCTTTTTTCTTCTGTTGAAAATGAAATAAGATCTATGCTTTCAGAAAAATGAGAAGATGATGCTATTGAAACTTTCAAAAGTAATTTGAGAAATTTACTAATGACAAAACCAGAATATTGAAAAAGAATTTTGGCTATTGATCCTGGTTTTGCAGCTGGTTGTAAAATGGTAATTTTGGACGAGTTTGGGAATCCAATAAAATTTGATAAAATTTATCTTCACAAAAAATCTGAAGCAACTAATTTGTTAAAACTTATTTTACAAAAAGAAAACCCTTGAGTAATTGTTGTTTGAAACGGAACATGAGTTAATGAAACAGTTGAAATTTTAAAAACTATAACTGACACAGATATTTTTATAGTTAATGAAAGTTGAGCTTCTGTTTATTCTGCTAGTAAAACAGCGCAAGAAGAATTCCCAGACTTGGATTCTTTAGATAGATGAACAATTTCTGTTGGTAGAAGATATATTGATCCTTTATCAGAATTGGTAAAAGTACCAGTTCCAAGTATTTGAGTGGGAATGTATCAACATGATGTTCCAGAAAAAAAATTAGAAGAAAAACTTGGTTTTACAGTTGAAGATGTTGTAAATGATGTTTGAATTAATGTAAATACTGCATCTAGTTATGTTTTGAATCATATTTCTGGTATTGATAAAAGAGCTGCCAAAAAAATATACAAAAACAGACCTTACAAATCTAGGGCAGAATTAGCAAAACAATTATCACCAAAAGTTTATGAACAAGCTGTTTGATTTTTGAGAGTTCCAGAAAGTGAGGAAAAACTTGATAATACAGATATTCATCCAGAACAATATGAATTAGCAAAATTCGTAGAATCTCTTCCATTAGAAAAATGAGATATAAATTTTTTATTCAATGAACATCAAAAAGAATTAAAAGAAATTTATCCTGACGTTAGTATTTTGACTTTGGAATTTATTTTGAATTCTCTAAAAAATTCTTGAATAGAAAAAAGAGTTAATTCTACTCACAAAAAAGCTACAACTGGAATAAATGTAAAAGACTTAAAAGAGTGAGATATTCTTGAATGAATAATTAGAAATGTTCTAGCTTTTGGAGCTTTTGTTGATATCGGTACCAAAAATGATTGATTAGTTCACATCAGTCAAATAACTGATAGATTTATCTCTGATCCAAAAGAAATTCTTGAAGTAGGGCAAAGTGTAAAAGTAAAACTTTTAAATATAGATGAAAAAACAGGAAAAATTCAACTAAGTATGAAAGGTTTGAATTAATATAATTTGAGACCGGTCTCGCAGGAGACCGGTCTCAAAAATCTAAGTTTTTATTTTTCCCAAAACAAATCTTTCTTGCAAAATATTAAAAAATATTTATAAATAAGTTTAGATTAACTCACTAAATATTTTTTATGGAACATATTAATTTTAAATCTGATCAAAGCCTTGACCAAATAAAACACGAAAATATAGTATTTTTTATGGAAGCTATTCCTTGAATTGATTGAAAAGAAATTGATAAAAATCTTTTATTTATTGAGCTTTTGAATGAATATAGATGAAAAGATTTTCGTTGAATAGAGAATTTTTTGAATAAAAAAAATTATGACACAGAAGCAGTTAGACTGTTAAAACAGAAAGAAGATTGAAGTTGTTTATCAGCTGAAGAACAAATTGAAGCTAAAAAATGAGATCTTTTTGTTTGATTAAAACCATTTATATATGATTATTGAACAGAGAAACAATCTCAATATGTTTATCTAGTTCTTGCAAAAAAGAAAAAAAGATTTAATATGGATACCATAAAAGATACTGTTATGGAAACTTTATTTTGAAATAAATATTCTAGAGAAAATAATTAATTATTCATAAAAAATGCAAAAAAAATATTCTATTGCTTTTTGAGGTTGAGCTGCAAGGTGACTCGTACATATTTGAGTTTTAAAATATTTTGAACAAAATAATTTAGAAATAACAGAAATATCTTGAACTTCTATGTGAGCAATAGTTTGAGCACTCTTTGCAGATTGAAATACTACTGAACAAATAGAAAAAATTGCAAAAGAATTAAGTGTTATAAAACTAATAGATTTTTGAGCATCATTTTGAGTTATGAAATGAGTAAAAGTTCTAAAAAAATTAGAAGAAATATTTTGAGATAGACTTATAGAAGATTTAAAAATTTCATTAAAAATAGTCGCTACTGACATAGAAAATTGAGATAAAAAAATATTTGAATCTTGAAGAATAGTTGATGCTATTAGAGCTAGCATTAGTCTGCCTTGAGTTTTTATTCCTTATGAAATATGAGAAAAATCTTATATAGATTGATGAATTACAAATAATTTACCAGTTGATATTTTGAGTTGAGAAAATATAGTTTGAGTTAGCGCTTTAAAGCAAAAATTTTGAAAAATAGATAAAAAAAGAAAATTTTTGTGGTTTTATAAAAATAAATCTTTTTTTAGATATAATTATGAAGTTTTGCATAGAACTGTTTTGCTTATGATGAAACAAAACGAAGAAAAATCAATAAAAAATTGTGATAATTCCATAATTATAAAACCAAATTTTTGAAAATTAGATTATTATAGTTTTGATAAAGTTGATGATTTTATAAAACTATGACTTGAATCTGCAAAGAAAAACCTAGGATAAATAAACTAAAACCGGTCTCCGGTTCGTGGCTAAAATAAACTAACTCAAGACCGGTCATGCCAGAGGTTGGTCTTTCATTTTCAAAAAAACCTAGGATTTATCCTAGGTTTTTCTTTTAAAATTATCAATAATTATTCCAGTTGCAACTCAAGCATTCAAGCTTTCTGCATCTCAAAAAGAGGGAATAGTTATTTTTTTTGTTATAAATTTTTCTAACTGTTTGCTTATTCAATGAGATTCATTTCAAATAATTATAAATCATCATTTATTTTTTTGAGTATTTTCTAGATTATGGATATTTTCTCAATCCAAAAAAGCTCAATAAATATTATTTAGTTCTTTATTTTCTTCAAAATATTCTTCTAAATCTGTATAAAAAATTTTTACTCTTGAGATTGATCACATTGTTGAAGAAATAACTTTTGGATTTGTTAATTCTACTGTTTTCTTACTTGCAATAATTTTTTTGATACCGTACCAATCACAAATTCTAATAATTGTTCAGAGATTTCCGGGGTCATTTATTGTGTCTAATACTATAATCAATTCATTTTTTTCTATTTTTAATTCTTCATTTTTTTGTGTGAAAACGCAAGCAATTCAAGAGTTGTTAGTTTTTATAGTTGATAGTTTTTCAAGAGTTTTTTCATCAATTATTTGATAATTTATATTTTTTAATTTTTCTAAATTTTTTTCTCTGAAAAAATCAGTTATAAATAATTCTTTTATTTCAAAATCTGAATTTAATAATTCTAAAATAGATTTTTCTCATTCTACCAAGAATAAGCCTAGTTCTATTCTGTTTTTTTTGTTTTGAAGTAATCTTATATTTTTTTGTTTTTCTTTTGAGATCATTTTTTTTATTTTAAATTATTTATTTTATAATAACTATTTTTTTTAGTTTTCAAATAAAAAAAAGCCTCTTTTTGAGGCTTTTTTGAATAGAATAGTTTATTTAAACCACTCTATTATTTTCTGATCTGATGCAGATATATTTATATTTTCAAATTCTTCAGGAGTTACTGCATCATAGAATTCAAAATAAATATCAGACATAAACCAGTTAATATTTTTTTTGATAAAAAAAATGCTTTTTTCATCACAAACTCCTTTTTAAAGTTTTTTTATTATAACTAAAATAGAAAAATGTCAAATTTTGTGTTTATGTTTTTATTTTTAGACAGTTAAAAATAATTATGTTATAATAGTTTTGTATTATATTTTATAATTAATTTTTTATATGAATTACATTAAAAAAACTATTTATTTTTTGTGTGTTATTATACTTTTGTATTTGTTAACTGTTTTTCCTTATTTAATTTTGAATTTTTTAAATCCAGATTTAAATATAGAAAGAATTATTTTGTCTGTTTATATGGTTATTTCTGGTTATATTTTAGCAGAATATTGGTGGAATTATGTTTACGTTCAAAGAAAAACAAAAAAAACATTTTTAAGTTCTATATTAAAAAAATAAATGTCAAAATGACATTTATTTTTTTGCTTTTTTATAAATATTATATATCATAAGTATATATTATGTATATATAAAAATAATTATGAAATTTAAGTCTTCCAAAAAAATATTTGCTCATATTGACTGTGATAGTTTTTTTGCAGAATGTGAAATTCTTAAAAATCCTCATCTAAAAAATAAATACGTTTTAGTTTGAAATGAAATAGTTTTGGCTTGTAATTACAAAACAAAATATTTATGAATAAAAACTTGAACTCCAGTTTGGCAAGCTGAAAATATTCTTAATTGAAAATGATTTTTTTTGTCGCCAGATCATGATTTTTATTCTCTTGTTTCTTCAAAACTTATGACTTTTTTGCAAGAAAATACTTTGTCATTAGAACCTTTTTCTATCGATGAAGCTTTTTGTGAAATAACTGGTTTACCAGAATTAGAACAAATTAGTTTATTAGAATATACAAAAAATTTGCAAATACAAATACAAAAAAATATTTGAATTCCTGTAAGTATTTGAATTAGTAATACTAGAATTAAGGCAAAAATTTTTTCAAAACTCAACAAACCTTTGGGGGTTTTTATAGATTTATCAACTAGTTACGAAATATACAAAAACTTGCATCTTTCTATCGTTCCATTTATTTGAAAAGCTTCTCAAAATAATCTCAAATATAAATGTGAAAATGTTTATGATTTTTTGTCTTTGTGATTTTGGTATCTAAAAAATAATTACGGTAAATCAATGACAGATTTACGGTTAGAGCTTAGTTGAGTAAATGCTTTTGTTGTCAAAAAAACTCCTTTTTCAAAATCTATAAGTAGGGGGAGGAGTTTTAATAAAAATATTACAAATGATTTTGATTTTTTGTTTTCTCAATTGCTTTTGAATTTTAATTATTTGTTTGAAGAATTTAGTATAAAAAATTATGAAACAAAAAAAGTATTAATTTTTTTTAGATATTTTGATAAAAAAACTTATTTTTTTGAGCAAAAACTTGCTTTTTATACAAATGATAGAAAAATATTATTAGAAATCGTCAAAAAAATTTTTATTCTTAGTTATAATAAATCTAATTTATATAGAAGTACAGGAATAGTTTTTTCATCATTAAAAGACGCTAGTTTTCATCAAACTCATATTTTTGAAAATAATGTTTTTACAAAAAATTATAACACTGATATTTATAAACTAATAAATAATATTAATAAAAAATATAATAGTCATAAAATTTCTTTTTGATCAGATTTGCTTGGAAAATCATTTAGTTCAAAATTATGAATCAGAAAATAATTTTTTGTTGATTTTTTTTGTCTATTATATAATATAAAATTATTAAAAATTAATTTTTGACTCTTGAAGAAAATTATTTCATTACTGATTTTTTTTGTTATTTTTGTTATAAATTTTTGTCATGCTCAAAGTATGGCTTCTTTTAATGATGAAAAAAAATCTCACATAAGTCATGAAATAAATTTTTCAACAGAATTACACACTGATTGCGCAAAAAAATCATGAAATAAACCATCAAATAAATCACTAGAAGAGTGTTGTGAGGAAGACTTTTATTCTGTTTTATATAGTTCAAGTTCTGAAAAAAAATTAAAAAAAATTATAATTAGTTTTTTTAATATAAATTCAATTCTTAAAAAAGAATATCAAGAAAATATTTTATCAAATATTTCACCGCCAATTAGCGATAATTACAAAAATTATTATAATTATGTTTCTCTAATAGGAATAATAAAATCAAATATCTAAAATTATTATAAATACAATAATTTTAGTTTTTAAATGTGTTTATTAAATGAAAAAAGAAATACAAATCAAGTGAATGCATTGCATTAGTTGTGAAATAATTCTTGAAAAAGAATTAGAAAAACTTGATTGAGTTAAATTAATTATGGTGAGCCATAAAAAGGGAATAATGCAAGTAGAATATTCAAAAAAATCAGACTATGATAAGCTAAAAAAAGCTATAGAAAAAAGCTGATTTTCAGTTGTAGAAGCATGAGAAAATAATCAAAATAATAATGAAAATAACAGTTTAAATAATATTTTATCAAATATTATTGCAATATTTTTGGTTATTATATTATTACTAGCTTCTCAATTATTTGATATTTATACTCTTATTCCAGATACTTCTAGTGTGAATTATTTTAGTGCTATTTTGATATGAATAATAGCGTCTTTTTCTACTTGTCTAGCTATTACATGATGAATAATTGTTGGTTTTTCTAGATATTTAGATAGTTGACATTGATTTTTAGGGCATCTAAAAGTACAAAGTGCTTTTCAGTTTTGAAGATTATTATGATTTTTTATTTTTTGATGAATACTTTGATATTTTTGATCTTTTCTGAATATAAATTTTACTTTTACAGCAGTTTTAACGCTTTTTGTAGGTTTTTTGCTTTTTTATATGTGATTAAATATTTTGTGATTAGTTCCAAGTATCACAAAATATTGAGTTCATATGCCAAAAAGTTTTACAAAAAAAATTGAAGCTTTAGGACAACCTAAATATGCTCCAATTGTTTGAGCTCTTACATTTTTCTTACCTTGTTGATTTACTCAAACTATGCAATTGCTTGCTGTTTGAAGCTGAAGTTTTTGGCAAGGAGGTTTGGTTATGATGCTTTTTGCTCTTTGAACAACTCCAGCATTTTTAGCTCTTTGATTAGGTTCTAGTTATTTTAAATGAAAAAAATTTCCTACCCTAACAAAAATAATTTGAGCTTTGGTTATATTTTTTGGTTTATTCACATTATTTAATTCTTATAATTTGGTTAAATATATAGATTTAAATCCTTTTTCTAGCAATACTCAAGATATTTCAGAGGCGGGGTGAGAAAAAGTTTGACAAGAAGAATTGGAAGATGTTTATGTAAAACATAACTGATATAAAACTCTTCCTTCATTTGTACAATTAGAAGCTGGTTGAAATTATAGAGTAAATATTACTCCTAGCTCAAACTGACTTTGATGCATGTCTACTCTTGTAGTTCCATGAATATCTAGAAAAGTTCATCAAGTTAAAGAAGGTCAACCAATAATTTATGAAATTTATGACGCAAAACCTTGAAAATATAGTATCGTTTGTGCAAGTATGGGAATGACTCAATGACAAATAATTATTAAATAAAAAATATAAAAATATGCATAAAAAATTTATAATAAAATGAATGAGTTGTGCTAGTTGTGTAGTATTAAACGAAAAATCTTTAGAAAATCTTGATTGAATCAAAAATTTTAAAATAAATCTTGCTACAAATACAGCTTCAGTAGAATTCAATGAAAAAAAAGTTAGTTTTTCAGACATAAAAAACAAAATAGAACAAAATTGATTTAGTGTTGAAGAAAACACTGAAGTTAGTGGAGAAGATAAACAAAAACAAACAAAAAAAATGTTTAATAAATTTTTGTTTGCGCTAATTTTTTCTATTCCAGTTTTTTCAATGATGTTTTGAGAATTTATGATAGGAGTTGGATTTCTAGGTGTAGATTTGATGATGTACATATATTTAATACTTTCTTTTATAGTAGTATTTTTATTTTGATCTCATTATCATATTAGCGCTCTAAAATCACTGAAAAAATTTCATTTCAATATGGATAGCTTGGTTTCTTTGTGAACAGTAAGTGCTTTTTCATATTCAACAGTTGCTATGTTTTTTGGAGCTCATGTTTATTTTGAAGCTGCAGTTGCAATTATTACTCTTATAAATCTGTGAAAATATTTAGAACATAAAGCAAAGGCAAAAGCCGGAGATTCTATATCAAAATTATTACAATTGTGAGTTAAAAAAGCTTTTATTATAAAAGATTGAGAAAATATAGAAAAAGAAATTGATGATATAGTTGTTTGAGATATTTTGCTTGTTAGATCTTGAGAAAAAATAGCTCTAGATTGAGAGGTTGTAAGTTGATCTGCAAATGTTGATGAATCAATGTTAACATGAGAAAGTGTTCCTGTTTTTAAAGATATTTGAGATGAATGTTTTTGATGAACGATTAATACAGATGGGAGCTTACAAATAAAAGTTACAAAAACAAACAAAAATTCAACTCTAGCAAATATAATAAAAATGGTTGAAGATGCGCAAAGTTCAAAAGCTCCAATTGAGAGAATAGCTGACAGAGTTTCTTGAATTTTTGTTCCAATAATAATAGTTATATCAATAGTTACTTTTTTCGTTTGGTATTATTTTACATGAAGTATTGAAGCTTCTATAGTTCCAGCAGTTGCTACTCTTGTTATCGCTTGTCCTTGCGCTTTGTGACTAGCAACTCCAGCTGCAATTATGGTTTGAACTGGTAGATGAGCAAAATCTTGAATTCTTATAAAAAATGCAAGTACTTTAGAAAAAACTTCAAATATTGATGTTATAATATTTGATAAAACATGAACTTTAACAAATGGAGTACCAGAATTAACAGATATAATTACTGTTTCTTCAACTAAAGATAATCTTTTAAAATATGCTGTTTCTCTTTCACATCTTTCTCATCATCCATTATCAAAATCAATTTCTGAATATTGAAAAAATATTTCAAAACTTGAAATATTAAACTTTGAAGAAATAAAATGAAAATGAGTATCTTGAGAAATCTGATGAAAAACTATAAAATTATGAAATAAAAAATTATTCTGAGAATTAGAAGACAAAGTAGTTAGTCAAATAGAAAAATTAACTCTAGAATGAAAAACTCCTATAATTATTTGAAATGATGATGAAATTTTTTGAATAATTTGATTACTAGATTTGGCAAAAGATTGAGTAGAAGAAACAATAAAAAATCTTCACGATAACAAAATAGAAACTGTGATGTTAACAGGAGACACAAAAAATACTGCTAATTTTATAGCAAAATCTATATGAATTGACACTGTTATTTCAGAAGTTATGCCAGAAGATAAACTAGATATTATAAAAAAATACCAATCAGAAAACAAAAAAGTTGCTTTTGTTTGAGATGGTATAAATGATGCTCCAGCTTTAGTACAAGCTGATCTATCTATTGCTATGTGAACTTGAAGTGATGTTGCAATTGAATCAAGTGATATTGTGCTAATAAAATGAGATTTGGACAAAGTTTACTCAGCTATAAGATTATCCAAAAAGACTTTATTAACAATAAAACAAAATTTATTTTGGGCATTTTTATACAATTCTATATGAATTCCACTAGCTGCTTTTGGTTTATTAAATCCAATATTTGCAAGTTTTGCTATGGCTATGAGTAGTGTTAGTGTTTTAAGTAACAGTTTAAGATTAAAAAAATTTAAATAAAATAATAATATGAATAAAAAAATAATTATATGATTATTTATAATTCTTTTTTTGCCGTTTTTATTTTTTTATGTATATAATACTGTTTCATTTTTTAATAATAAAGAAGATAAAACAGTTAATAATTATGATATAAAGAAAAAAAATTATGAAGAAGATTATAAGTATGGAACAAATCATTCATACAATAGTTGAAGTATTGTCAATATTGAAATAAATGCTTCAGAAAAAGAGTATGAATTGATACCTTGAATAAAGACTAAAATGTATACTTATAACTCTGATTGAGATATAAGTCCTTTAGTAATAAGAATAAAGAAATGAGATAAGTTAAATGTAACTTTTAATAACTTACTTGATAAAAGTTCAACTATTCACTGGCATTGAGTAAGGTTACCAAATTCTCAAGATTGAGTTCCTTGAATTACTCAAGATACTGTAAAACCTTGAGATTCGTTTGATTATTCATTTGTAGCTAATGATGCATGAACATTTTTATTTCATCCCCATGATAATCATTCTGAACAAATTTGAAAATGATTATATTGAGTATTAATAGTAGAAGATGATTCTTTAGATGTTGATTATGATAAAGATTTAACTTGGGTATTGAAAGATTATAGAGTTGGTAAAGATTGAAAATTGACTAATGATTTTCCTAATATGCATGATGCCACTCATTGAGGAAGAATATGAAATATAGTTACTATAAATAATGTTTTTAAATTTACTCAAGAAGTTAAGTCTTGAGAAACTATTAGATTAAGGCTCGCGAATATGTCAAATGCAAGAACTTATAGCTTAGATCTTTCTGATTTTAATGCTAAAGTAATTGCAACAGATGATAGTCTAGTAAATAATCCTAAATATATAAATGAATTGGAAATATCTCCATGAGAAAGATATCAGTTAGAAATAACAATACCAGATAATAAAGATCAACTAGTTTTATATGATAATTACTATTCTAATAATCCACCATTTGCAATAGCAGCTATGAATGTTGAATGAGCTGTTAAAGAAAAAATTGATATAAAAACTCCTATCTGAAATATTCCAGATTGGACCAATATAGAATATAATAAACCAGATGTAGTAATCGATTTGTGAGGAATGTGAGTAATGTGATGAGATAAGGGAATGATGATGTGAATGTGATGAGAAAGATGATGGACAATAAATGATTGAATATTTCCAAATAGCAATACTCCTATAAAATTAGAAAAAGATAAAATGTATGTTATAAGAATGTTAAATAATTCTAAAAGAGATCATCCTATGCATTTGCATTGAGATTTTTTTCAAGTTGTTAGTGTTAATTGAATGAAATGAGATTTGATTTGATTTAAAGATACTGTTAATGTAAAACCTTTATCTTACATTGATGTTGCAATAATTCCAACTAATCCATGAGTTTGGGCTTTTCATTGTCATATATTATGACATTCAGATTTATGAATGTTTACAACTGTAATTGTTGAATAATAAAAATAAGAAAAAATCCCCTAAAATAGGGGATTTTGTTTTACAAGAAAAATTATTTGATAGTACAAAAGTCTTTCAAAAATTTTTCTACAGAATCATTGGTCACAAGAGAGCCACCATCGGTATAAATTTTTTGATCATTACCGACTTTAAAACCCAAATAGGAACCTCCTAGATAGATTTTATTATCGTCTCCGATCTTCAATTTTACATAACGGCCTCTGTTGTCATGTACCATTTTTTCCCAAGCCATGTTATATACCTCCATTTGTAATTTATAAAACAAAGCTAAGTATATTTTAAAACAAAAATAAGCTATTGTCAATATAAAAAATATTTTTTTTGTCACTTTTTTTTTATTAATACGTTGTAATCATTGTAAATTTAATTATTAATTTAAAAAAATTATGAAAAAAATATTTTTATGAACTTTGTTAACTAGTTTAATTGTTGTTCCTTGAGTTTTTGCCGATGAACAAAATATGCAAATGAACTCTGAAATAATGCCTATTAGTACAGATGCAATTGAAAACATAGAAAAGTCAGAATTATTTGAAAAATATAGTGTTATTTTAAGAAATAATAATCTAGAACCAGATCGTGAATTTAATAATGTAAATTATTATAATTCAAAATTAAAATCTGAAGATATTGTTATACCTGAAGAGATAAAAAATAATTCTACTAGAGTTTATTTTTTGGTAGAAGAGGGTGCTAGGAGAATGTATCTAGAAGATTCTATGGCAGTTGAATGAAGAGGTTGAGCTTCACAAGTAGAACAAGAATATAACTATAGAGTTGTCGATTTTGAAGAATGAAAAAAAGAGTATAATTTTGAAAATAAAGATTTAGTAAAAGATTTTTGAGAAGATGAATATACTAGTGTTTCAATTACTTTGATGGCCGATATGAGAGATTGAACAAAATTAGCTTTATCTAATTCTGCTTATATTAACATTGCTTCAAAAAGAAACACTTTTTCAAATATTTTAAATAAAAATGATGTAGATATGTATTATGGTTATTATAATACTCAAAATTTAGAAGACTATTTATTAACTCTTTCTGAATGAATGGAAAGAAAAGAATATAAATCAATGTTATCTAAAGCTGAATCTAGAATAAAAACAGCTATGGAAAAAAATAATTCTTCTATGGATCAATTATTAGATTCTGTTAATTATCAATCAGATTTTGAAAAAAAATTAGACAAATTTCAAACACATTCTGAAACTGATCAATTATTAAATAGTTTAAAATCAGCTGTAAAAAACCAATTACAAAATGTTAGAGCATTTGATGCTATTGATACAATTCTTAGATAATTAATCATTACACAAAAAAAAGAGAAAAATTTAATTTTTCTCTTTTTTATTATTATTAAAAATAAAAATTGATTAATTTTAAAAAAATATTAGCATTAAAAGTAATATCTTTAAATATTACTTTTTTTAAAATGAAAAATATATTTTCAATTAATAGATTTGTTATTTTTAATATTTTTATATTTTTAATACTTTTATTTTTAACTATAAGTGTTTTAAATGAAAATTTTGTTATAACGTTTGACCAAACTATAAATAATTTAGTTAGTAATTTTCAAACAAATTTTTGAGTAGATTTTTTCTTGTTAACTACTTTACTTTGAAATTGAAGGGTTATTATATTTTTTATTTTTCTTTTAACTATAATTTTTATTATAAACAAAAATAAAAATTATATAGTTCCTTTATTTGTAACAGTTTTGTGATCTCAAGCTACAACTTATTTGCTCAAAGCTTCAACAGAGAGGCAAAGACCAGAGAACGCTGTTTATGAAGAATTGTTTTTTTCTTTTCCAAGTTGACACGCAACTATTGCTGTAGCTTTTTATTGATTTCTTACATATTTTTTAATTAAAGAAAACAAAAAATTTAAAAATCTAATCTTAACTATCTGAATATTAATAATTTTATTTCTCTCTTTTAGTAGAATTTATATCCAAGTCCATTTTTTAAGTGATGTTATTTGATGAATAATAGTTTGATTAATTTGGCTGAGTATAGGAATTTATATAAATAATTTGATAAATAAAAAAATTGTTAATAAAACAAAATTAAATATTTCAAAAAAAATAAAAATCATAAATTATATTTTAATAATTATTTGAATTTTATTTTATATAATTTATTCTTATTTTTACATGGTCGGTTTTATGTAAAAAAAATTAATATATTAAATTTTAAATAATACTTTTATGGAAGCTCTTACTCAATTTTTATTAACTACTGCATGACTCTTTTGGAAAGCATTTTGGGCGATTGCTCTTTGATATGCTTTTTCAGCTATTATTCAAATTTTTCTCACAAAAGAAACTATTTCAAAAAATTTAGCTTGAGGTTGAATTAAAAACCTTACAAAAGCTAGTTTATTATGATTTATTTCTTCTTCTTGTTCATTTGCAGCTTTATCTTGAACAAAAAATTTATATACAAAATGAGCGAGTTTAAACTCGGCTTTGGCATATATGTTTTCATCGACTAATCTTGCAATCGAAGTGGCAATTTTGACTTATATATTTTTAGGTTGGCAATATACTCTTGCTTTGTTTGTTTGAGCACCTATAATTATTACTATTCAAAGCTTGATTGTAAAACTAACTAGACCAAAAAAATTAGAAAAATACGCACTAGAACACGCAAAAAATGTTTCAAGCCACGAAATGGAATTTTCAAAAGATTTACCAAAAGATTTTAAACAAAAAATTAAAACAAAAAAAACTTGGGAAAAACTTTGAGCATCTTATAAAGCAGAATGGAAAATGGTATATAAAGAAATTTTTATTTGATTTATAATAGCTTGAATAATTGCTACTTTTGTGCCAAATAGTTTTTTTGAAAGTATTTTTCCAAAAAATTTACCAGATTGATTAGAAGTAATTGTCCATTCAATTATTGCTCCATTTATTGCTATAATTACTTTTATTTGATCTATGTGAAACTGACCTTTGGCTGCAGTTTTAGCAAGTAATTGAGTAATGTTTTGAGCGATAATGACTTTTTTATACGCTGATTTTAATGTGCCACCTTCAGTAAAAATAAATGCAAATTATTATTGATGGAAATTTTCTACTTATTTGGCTTTTGTTACATGAATATCTGCTATTTTAACTTGAATAATTGTTCATTTTATTTTTAAAGCTTTTCAAATACTTCCTGATTGAGCAAAAAGTATTGAAGAATTATCTAAGTTTCAAATTGATTATACTTTTTGGTTAAATATTTTTTCTATAATTATTTTACTTATTCTTTTCTACCTAGCTAGAAAAGATAAAAAATCTTAATTAAATCTAAAAAATATATATTTTCGAGACCGGTCTCAATTTTTATTTTCCCAAAAAAAGTCAAAAAAGTCATTTTTTTTAATATAATTTTAATGTGGTATTAGTATTCTTATAAAAGATTATAATTTTTATAGTCTTTTTTATATTATAATTTTTTGTTTCATTATCAAAAAAATTATCTACATTTTATTTTTTACTCTCCTTTTTAATCCATTTACTTTTTCTTTTGCAAATACAAAAATAGTCTATGAAAAAGCTAATGATTTAGCAAACACATATATAGATAATTCTATAAATGATGAAAACTGGAAAGATAAAAATCCACAAATAAAAGAAAAATGAAAATATTACTACACAGATGATGAAAATAATCCATCATATATAGAATTCAAAGTTAGTTGTGATAAAACTCCTAATTGTTGATTCATACTAGTAAATATAGACTGAGATGATGTCTCAGTACCAATAGCTTCAACAAGCTGAGTTTGACCATGAGAAATTTTAACTTCTAAATCTTGAGATTCTGAAAACACAAAACTATACTATTTTTGACCTCTTGACCAATACGCACAAAACATAACTAATCAAGAAGTACACTCTATAAAACCAGAAGATAATTTTGTACCAAAACCAAAAAAATTATCATATTACGAAAAAAACAGTAATATATCTAAGGAAGAACAAGCTAAAGAATTAGAAAAACATAATGAAGAATTACTAAAAAAACAAAAACAAGAAAAAAATAATTTTCTAAAAAATAAACTAGAAGAATTAAGATCAAGTGCAAAAGAATTCAAAAAAAGTGAAGAATTCAAAACAAAAAAAGAAGAAATAAAAGACCAAATATTAAACTTACCAAAAGAAGATTTTGTAATTAATAATTTGGATACAAGTTTTGCTGATTATACTAACCCTGGGGTATCTGATGTTTTTGTTAATTGAAATTATTACTCTTGATGTTATGGAAAAATTCCTTGTTATTCTCAATTTGAAACAACTTATAATTGAGGAACTTGTCAAGTTTGATGTGTTCCTGTTGCTTACGCAATGGTATATTGATATTATGATAGAAAATGAGATTTTCCTAATCTGTTTCCTTGAGTTGCTTGAAATTATAATGATAATATATCTGAAATAGTGATTGAATATCTTTGAAAAATAAACCTATGAACATATTGTAAGTGAAGTTGATGAGCTACAAAACCTTCAAACTTAAAAAATTGAATTAATTATGCAATTAGTAGATGATATGATAATTCATATTCTGATTTGAAAATATGAAATTTATCATATTTATTTAATATATTAAAGTATGAAATAAATAATTCTAGGCCAATTATTGCTAACACTGAATCACACTCAATGGTAGCTTTTTGATACTACAATACAAATAATTCTGATACAAAAATAATTAGATTAAATTTATGATTTGGTAACTCTTATCAAGTTGATAGTGGGATTTTTTGAATTAATGTTGATTATAATATGGATTCAATTTTTTATAACTGAGAAAATAAATGATGAATCGAAAGTTTAATTAAAGTCGTTATATCTAACTAATATGCAATAATATGAATGAATATCAAAATTTTCTAAATAACCAGGATAAGTGTTATGTAGAATGAAAAATTAAAGATTTAAAATATGTTAACTCTTGAGATAACTGCGCATTAGATGTTTATATTAATATGGAAAATAATTGAAATAATTATTTTTTCAAAGATTCTGAAAATATTATAATAGAAAATTATTCTTGCTTGTGAGCTTCTTCTAATTTTCCAAATTATGGTTTAGATTGAATTAAAAATTATCCAAAAATATGAGATAATATTTATATTTACAAAGATTCTAAAAAAATAGAATGAATAAATGATAATATTTTATTTTTGTGAAAAAATAATGAAGTTAATAACAATATTAGTTTTTGTGAAAATCAAAATGATTTTTTGAATATTTATGATAATATTAATTGATTAAATTCATTACAAGCAGATAATTATAAACAAAATTTTTATAATAATTATTTTTATGAAAATCTATATTCTTCAAATATTTATGAAAAAGAATGAAAGGTCTTATCTATAAGTGAAAAAGATTCAAATATTTATTTTTGACAATGTTGAAAACTAATAGAAATAGAAGTATATAATTTAGGTGAAACTTATAATATAAAATGATTATTAAGACTTGAAGATGAAATCAAACAAAATAAAACTTATGAAATATTATGAAATAAAAAATCATTTAATTGTAGTGAAATATCTTATACTTTTTTAAATAAAAACGAGATACCACTAGTTTGAGATACAATTAATTTTTCTGCAAATAAAATCAATAATAATATAATTAAAATTGAAAATAAAATCAAATGCAATCTAAACTTAAAAATACAAGAAGTTCATAGAAAATATGAGAGATGAGATGCAATGAAAGTTCATTTAAAAGTAAAAACAGAGGAAGGAACATATAATGTAAAAACAACTGAATGATTTTATTTTTGACATTCATATACAGTTTTATGAAGAGAAGAATATTTTTCACCAAAATTATTAAAATGATGATGAATAGATTTTTTTAAACCATGAATAGATTTTGAATATATTTTAGATAAAGATACTTGAGAAATTCTTAGAGAATGATTTGATGAAAAAATAGATAATTGTAATGTTTGAGAACAAAAATTATCAGATTTTAAATTTGAATGATGACTTACAAATATTGAGGTTATAGATTTAAATATGAAAAAATTCAGAGAATACAAAGGTATAGAAGAGCTAGAAACTACTTGGAAAGAAAAATATGAAGAAAATAATTTTGTATTTTGATTTAACTATAATAATTTTAGTGGATGATTAATGATAAGTTTTTTTATGTTAATATTATTTTTTGTAGCATTAATAAAAAATAAATATTCAAAACAAAAATCAATTTTTGCATAAAAAATATCAAAAAAAACACAAAAAAAACATAAAAAAAGTCAAAAAAAGTCCAAAATTTTAATATAATTTTAATGTGGTATTAGTATAATAATATTACATTGAAAATAATAATGTGATTTTGGGAGAGCTCACAAATATTATTTTCAATGTATTTTTCTAAAATTATTAAAAATCAAAAAAAAACTAAGTTTTAAAACTTAGTTTTTTTAATTTTTAATTTTCTTTTATTTGTAAAACAATATTATCTTTTATTTTTGATACAGTATTTAAGAAAAATGGTCTAATACTAATATCTACATTACTTATTTTACCAGTATTAATTAGTATATTTTCAGCTTCATCTCTACTTATTCAAGTAACTACACTTTTTAATCTATCTACATAATTATTATTTTCTCATAAAAAATTATGAATAAAATAAGCTTCAATCATTGCAGTTGATTTTACGCTAAATGGATTTTCTGATTTACTTATTGGTTCTGAAACTATTCTTAGTGAATTTTCATTTATTTGTAATAATTTTTCTACTTTTTCTAATGTTTGATTTGTTACAGTTTGTCTTAGCTTTGTCATAAGCATTTCTTTGTTATATGAAAAAGAAGTTATTTTTATTGATCATCATAATTGAAAACCTTCTGACTCTTCTCAAATATTTACTTGCTCTTCTCAAATTATTTCAAAATTTGAATATTTTGTAATTCAATCTATTGGAAATATTTCATATCTAACATTATTTGTTTGGTTACTAACTGCCAAGTCATTTTTTATTTGTTCGTAAGCTTGAGTTTCTAATTTTCATCTAAGAATTTGTTTTGCATTTTCTACATCTTCTTGTGTAATAATTTTTACATTATTATCTTCTCATCCGTCGAATTTTCATGAAGAAATAGCATATATTTTATCTCTATCTTCTGTCAAACCTGGTAAAAACATTTCAACTCAACTTTCTATATTTCATCTTTCTCAAATTATTTCACCTTCTGAATCTCTAAGTCTAGATTCAGCATAAATTTCGACTTTTCAAGGAATTACAGCTCCAGTTGAACTTACACTACTTCCTGGAATTACAGCATTTCAATCCAACAAAAAAACTATTCAATCTTCTGTTTGAATTCTAGTGTTATTTATAAGCTCCATTTCCTCAACAAATTCATTGAATAAAGTAACTCTTCATCTAGAAGACGTTACACTGTTTTCAGCTATTCCAGACGCTCAAAAACTAGAATCTATAAAAATTTCTTTTTCTATTCTTCTAAGACTGATTTTATTATCATCTAAAATCACATTTTCAGAATTTGATTCAGTAAAAACAAAATTTTTTCAGCTAGTTTTCACCTCTATTTTTGGCGTTATTTCTATGTAAGTTTTGTTTACTGCAAAATAAAACACAAAAACTAATAATAAAACAGAAATAAGTAAAATACTTACAAAATATCAAATTTTTGAATCTCAATATCTTTCTCTATATTTTGAAATAATATTATCATTATTTTTTTGTAAAAATATATCTCTTATTTCTCTAAAATAGCTTTTAAAAGTGTATAAAAAATATTCAAAAAATGTATAATTATAATGCAGTAAATCTGGGTTATCAGTAAGTGAATATTTTATTCAAAGTCTAGCTCAGATTTTTTTTGCTGTCCTATCACTAGTTACAATCACTAAATCTTTTCTTTCTGCTTTTGCTTTTAGTATTCTTAGCGACGTATAATTGTGTAACACTGGATGTCAAAAAGGAAACTCTATTACTATTTCTCTTTCTCTAGAATTCTTAATTTTTATGATTATATCAACTATGGAATCGCTTTTGTGTACTTTTATCATTTTTTAAAAATTTTTATTATTTTATTTTTATTTAGAATATCTATTTAATGATTTTTTTCAAGTTAATTATTACTTTACAAATTGTATATTTTGGCTAAACTTTTTATAAATTTTAGAGTATAATTTATTTATTTTGCAAGAAATCCAAAACATAATTGATTTGATTGATAAATCTATAAAAGAAAATCCAGAAAATTCTTTAACGTGAGGAGAAATAATTGCAGATAATTATGATTCAAAAGTTGATGAATACAGACATACTATAAATAATTCTCAAAATTGGCTAGCAGAGTATCAAAACAAAATAGCTAATGAAAATAATATTTCTAACCTAAAAATAAAATATACAAATGCATCAGGATATTTTATAGAAATCCCAAAATCTCAAACTAATAAAATTCCAGATAATTTTATACACAAACAAACTCTTGTAAATGCTGCTAGATACGTGACTCTTGAACTCAAAAATTTTGAAGAAAAAATGCTTGAATCTCAAAATCAAAAATCATCAAGAGAATATGAAATTTTTCTTGAGATTAGAGAAAAAATTCTTGATTCATATATGGATATAAAAAATGTTTCAGATTTATCTGCAAATATTGATTTTTTATCTAGTTTAGGAGTTGTGGCTTATGAAAATAATTATGTTAAACCTGAGCTTTGAAAAAATTATTCTTTAGAAATAACTAGGGGAAGACATCCAATTATCGAAAAAAATACTAGCGAATTTATAAGTAATGATTTATCTATGAACGAAAAAAATTACGTTCATATAATTACTTGACCAAATATGTGAGGTAAATCTACTTTTTTGAGACAAAATGCTTTAATTATTTTGCTTGCTCATATTTGATCATTTGTTCCTGCAAAAAAAGCTATAATTCCGCTAACTGATAAAATATTTTCTAGAATTTGAGCTCAAGATAATTTGTTCTTGTGACAATCTACTTTTATGGTAGAGATGCAAGAAGTAGCAAATATTTTGCATAATTCTACAAAAAATAGTTTTGTTATAATTGATGAAGTTTGAAGGTGAACAAGTACTTATGATTGAATGAGTTTGGCTTGGGCAATTTTAAAAGAAAATCACGATAATATAAAAGCAAAAACTCTTTTTGCGACTCATTATCACGAACTTATAGACGAATCAAAAAAATTAAAGTGAGTTAGTAATTTTTCAGTAGCAGTTTGAGAAAATTCTGAAAACTTAGTTTTTCTTAGAAAAATTATTCCAGGTTGAATAAAAAAATCTTACTGATTAGAAGTAGCTAGAATTGCTTGAATAGCTAATTCTACAATAGATGAAGCCAAAAAAATGCTAAGAATTTTGGAGTTAGAACATTCAAAAAATTCTAATACTCAGCTTTGATTAAATATTTTTTGATGAGAAAAACAAATTGAGGAAAAGATAGTTTATAAACAAAGCAAAATAGAAAAAAGCTTGAAAGAAATTGATGTTAATAATTTAACTCCGCTAGAAGCACTTAACGTGTTATACAAACTAAAAAAAGACACAGATGAAAAAGAATAAAACAATAATACTTCACGATACTTTTTTGTACAAATGATGATGAGAAAGACTTATTTTAATGATGGCAAAATCACTAAAATCAGATCTTGCTTCATGATTTTTTAGTGCTTGAAGTTTTGACCTAAGAAAAGAATGATTTGAGTGAAAAATGATAAGTGTTTCCAGCGAAATATTCAAAAAATGATTTAGGCATATAAAACTAAAAGGGGCTTTTTTATTCAAAACAAATTTTTTAAAGAATTATGATACAGTAATTTTTTCATGAGATAGTATTAGCTCTATTCGTAATTGTAAAAAAGATTCAAAAAAAATATATTATTGTCATACTCCACCTAGATATATTTATGATTTGCATGATATTTATTTACAAAAAGTACCATTTTTATTAAGACCAGTTTTTAAAATTTTTTGTTTTGTTTTTAAAAAAATGTATGAATCTGATGTAAAAAAAATGGATTTAGTTTTGACTAATTCTATAAACACTCAAAAAAGAATAAAAAAATTTTTGTGAATAGAATCAAAAGTTTTGTATCCACCGGTTGATTTGCAAGAATTTAAATTTTTATGACAAGAAGATTATTATTTATCTTTTGCTCGTTTATCAGATGCAAAGAGAGTTGATAAAATTGTTGAAGCTTTCAAAAAAATGCCTTATAAAAAATTAATTGTTGTTTATTGAGAAAATGATCCACAAAAAAATTATATTTTTGATTTAGCTGCATGATGCAAAAATATAGTTTTAAAAACTTTGCCGAATAATATTTGATTTACAGATTTGATTTGAAATTCTATTGCAACTATTTATATTCCAATTGATGAAGATTTTTGAATGAGTCCAGTTGAAAGTATGGCTTCTTGAAAACCAGTAATTTGAGTAAATGATTGATGATTAAAAGAGTCAATTATTCATAAAAAAACCTGATTATTATTAGACAAAGAAGCAAATATTCAAGATATAGTTGACGGAGTTAATTATTTAACTCCAAAAAAATCTTTTGAAATGAAAAATGATTGTATTTCTAGAGCTCAGGATTTTTCATTAACTGAATTTGATAAAAAATTAAAAAATTTTATAAAATAAAAAAATATCTTTAAAAAAGATATTTTTTTATTTACTCATTTCTTCGATGGCTTCTTCTTCAGTATCTACTGTTGGAACAATTGTTGTAATACCAACTAATTCTAAAATGTCTTTTACTCATTCAGAACAGTTAGAAATATGCATTTCTCAATCATTGTCTTCGATATTTGAAAAAACATCGGCTATATAACCAATAGATTTTGAGTTCAAATATTTTAAACCTGACATATTAAAAATTAATTTTTTATCTTCAAAACCTCCAATTTCATCATAAATAGATTTAAAAGTTTTGTCAGCATTTGTTTCGTCTAATTCTCCAGTGAATTCAAAAATCAAAATTCCATTTTGTTCTTTTTTGTTTACTTCTATCAATGTTTCCATAAGATATTAAAAGTTATTAATAAATTTGATATATTCATTATATATTATAATATTAATTAAAGCAAATTTTAAAAACTATTTTTTTATAAATATGAAAAAAAAATACTCTATTGATGAATTAAAAAACTTAGATTTTGATATAAAAAAACCTTGTATAATTTTTTTAAAGTGAGACCTGTGAGCTTGAAAGACTACTATAAGTAAACATATTTTGAATAATTTATTATGAATTAATGAAAGTATAACTTCACCAACTTATACTTATTATAACAAATACTCAGAAAATTATCATTTTGATTTGTACAGAATAAATAATTATGATGAATTTTTCGCAATCGGTTGAGAAGATATTTTTGATAATAATTCTTGAGTAATATTAGTTGAATGGCCAGATTATATAGAAAAATATTATAAGCCTGATTTATTAATAAATATTTCCAAAACTGAAAAAAATGATGAAAGGGAATTAGAAATAATTTATTATTAATAAATATAATAACCCTATTGTCAAGCTAAAAAACAAATAAAAAACTTGCAAAAAAGTAAAAAAAGAATTAAAT
>JBEPWB010000001.1:0-49198 GCA_041642635.1 bacterium | reverse complement strand
CAAATTTTTAAATTTTAATCTTTTTAATATTATATTTTTTTATTAAAAAGTAAAGGAGTTTAGAGTTTTATATAACTAGTCATTTTTATTATAAAATTATTTATTTTATTCATAAAATCTTGTTTTTTTAATATTTTGAAACTTATAAAAGCTCAGACAATTCAAATAATTGTTCAAGCCAAAATATCAAAAGGCCAATGTACTCAAACTACAACTCTAGAAATTACCATAAGTATTGCTGGAACTAAAAAAACGTAACCAGTTTTTTTGTATCCAGCTAAAAATAAAGCTACCAAAAAAGCTATTCAAACTGTTGTATGATCAGAAGGAAAACTAGTATCAGGAATATGATCTAAAACCAATTGTCATATTCACTTTAAAGCTTCCTCAGGTCTATCTATATCTACAAATAATTTTATTGTATTACTAATAATATATCAAATCACACAAGAATAAAAAATAAATAATAAATTTTTTTTTCTTTCATTATTTTTTTGTTTGTAGGTATAAAAAATCCACATAAAAACCAAAAAAATTGGCAGAAAAAATATTGGTGAATCAGCAAAAGTTACTGCCAAAAACTTTACGAAACTATAATCCATAAGAGAATTCATAAATATCAAAATATTTTCATTAATTTGTTGCATTATATTGTTGTTAAATTTATTATTTTAGATATAATAAAAAATTATAAAGAAAAGACAAAAAAATTTTTATTTTTTACCAAAATACTTTATAATAAGAACCTTATAATATTTACAAATTTAATTTATAAAAAACTATGTCGCAATACTCTCCGGTTGAATGAACATTTGATATTTTTCCTGATCAGCATAAGTACTTAACTTTTTTAAAAAAAGTATATCGTCATGAATTTAGAAAAAATGGTTTTAGAAGAATATCTACTCCAATTTTAGAAAATAAAGATTTAATTGAAAAATCTTGATTTTTTAATATGCCAATTTTGTCAGATGATCATTTTGATATTAATCAAAATCCATCTTTATGAATTTTTAGAGCTTATTTAGAAAATAATATTTCAGAAGAAATTCAACCTGTATATTATTATTATATGGAGCAAATTCACAAAAAAACAAAATCTGGTATAAAAACAGTTCAAGCAATTTGATGAGAAATTATTTGAGAAAATGATCCGATATTGGACGCTATTCAAATATATTTAAATTATACAGTTTTACATAAAATATGATTAGCTTGAGAATTTGATATAGTTATAAACTCAATTTGAGTAGAAAAAGAAAAAATAAAATATAGAGAAGAACTAGTTACTTTTTATGATAATAAGAGACATTTATTAACTCCAGAATCTCAAGACTTAATAGATATTGATCCAATGATGATTTTTAATTCTTCGGATGAAGATGAAGTTATATTGAATCAAAGTGCTCCAGCTATGGCGCCAAAATTTTTAAAAAAAGATAGTAAATTACATTATCAAAAATTCAAAGACTATTTAGATTTGTTATGAATTTCATATTCAGAAGATAAAACATTAGTTTGAGATTCTTCAGTTCAAACAAATAATCTTTGGGAAATCAGATCTAAAACTTGAGAAATTGTTACAAAGTGATATAGGTATAATCAAATAGCAAAAAACCTTTGAGAACCAAAGGAAATACCCGCTGCATGATTTTACACTGATACTTGTGTAATTGCTGATATGCTTATTGCAAAAGAAATAAAAATAAAAAATAAAGATAAAATAGATTTATTTTTCGTTCAATTATGAGACGAAGCAAAATCTGTTGTTTTACCATTATCATTAAAAGCTAGAGAAGCTTGAATTAATACTGTTGTTTCGCTTTGAACGCCTTCTATAAAAGAGCAAATGTTAAAAGCTCAAAGATCAAAAGCTAGATTTATAGTTATTGTTTGAGTCATGGAAGCTAGAAACGGAGTTTTTCAAGTTAGAAATGAAGAAGAATGAAAACAGGAGGAAATAAAAAAAGAAGATTTGATAGACTATGTTGTACAAAAAATAGGTAAAGAAAACTTAGATTTTTATTCTCCAGAGAGAGATTTGTTAATCAAATAAAACAAAAAGTAGAATTTTAAAAAATTCTACTTTTTTATGTAAAAAATGGTGCACCCGGCAGGGCTCGAACCCACGGCAGACCCAGGTTCGCGGCCTGGCGCTCTTCCAACTGAGCTACGGGTGCATTATTCAATGCTTATAATTTATATATATAAATGATTTTAAGTCAAAAAATTATTTAAAGTTGCAAAAAAATATTTTACAATACAATATTTTTATGTTTTAATATAGTTTAGTATTATTATTTAATTATTTTGTTTTGGGGATTAATGAAAAATACGAGGTAGACGATCAAATAAAATATAATGTCTGAAATAATTTTTATGCAAAGTTTGAACCTATTGTTGATAAAAATATGGATTTTTTTTCAAATGAAATACTTTTTAGATTAGAGTGTTGATGAATAGATCATTTAGATTTTTTGGAAAAATTAAATAGTACAAAATCTACATTTTGATTGTTTAAGAGGATTTCACTTTGAGCATTTGAAAAGTCACTAAAAACTTGAGAAAAAGTTAATATAAATTTAGACGTATATGATATTATGGAAGAAGATTTTTTAATATTTATTGATTGATTATTACTTTTTTATAAAATTAATCCTGAAAATATAAATTTTGAATTATTAGAAACTAATTTTATTGAAGATAATTTTTCAGATGTATTCTTATTAAAATTAAAAATTCTAATAAGAATTGGTTTTGGTCTTTCAATTGATGATTTATATTCTTGATATTCAAATTCAGATAGAATAGATTATTTGTTACAAAATAATATAAAAATTTCAACTGTAAAAATTGATTGAACTTATTTGAGAAAAATGTTTTATTCACATAAATTTTTATTTGAAAATGTAGATAATGAGTTTGAGTTTTGAAATTTTTCATTACAAGATTATTTAGATTTTGAAAATTATTTAAAATTTTTGCAGTCAAAAGATATAAAATTAGTTGCAGAACATATTGAATCTGAAGAAATTTTTGAATTTGCAAAAAATTTATGATTTGATTATTTTCAATGAAATTATATTATTTGAGATCAAAAAATACATCAAATTTAAAAAAATAACTAATTAAAAATTAGTTATTTTTTTATTAATAAATATAATATTTTTAGTAAAATTTAATATATTTTGAATGTTAGAAAAATTAAGTGTAAAATGAAATCTTGTAAAATTTGATAAAGCTACTTTAAATAAAAAAATTGATGAAATTATTTCTGCAAGATTTTCTTCTGGAGAATTTTTTACAGAATCGAGTCTTGATGATTTGCATGACCCATATTTATTAATTGATATGGATAAGGCAGTTGAGAGAATAAAACAAGCTCACGCCAAAAAAGAAAAAGTTATGATTTTTGGTGATTATGATGTTGATTGAGTTACGAGTACTTCAATTGTGATGCATTTTTTCAAAAAAATTTGAATGCATGCAAGTTATAGAATTCCTCATAGAGTCAAAGATTGATACTGATTAAAAAAATATTTTATTGATGAATTAAAAGAGCTTTGAGTTGATTTGATTGTAACAGTTGATTGCTGAACTCGTGATGTTGAAGTTGTAGAATATGCAAAAAAATTATGAATTGATATAATTATTACAGATCATCATTCTGTTCCAGAAGTTATTCCAAAAGAAGCAATTGCTGTAATTAACCCAAAAAGACCTGATTGTGAATATATTTACAAAAATTTAGCCTGAGCTTGAGTTGCTTTTAAGCTTATCCAAGCTTTGAGTTATGAATTTTTCTCAGAAGATGAAGCCAAAAAATATATTAGGGAAACTGTTGATATTGCTGCAATAGGTACTGTTGCAGACTGCATGAGGTTGACTTGAGAAAACAGACTTATAGTTATGGAATGATTAAAGCAAATCAAAAAATCTAGAAGTCTTTGAATCAGAAAATTATTAGAAGACAAAATAAATGATGACTTGGACGCTGATTTATTTGGTTTTACTATTTGACCAAGGTTAAATGCAGCTGGTAGAATGGATAGCGCTTACAAGGCTGTAAATCTTATACTAAATAATTCTAATACAATTGATAGAACTATTAGTGAAATAGAAAAATTAAACGAAGAGAGAAAATATTTAACAAAAGAATTTTCCTTTGATGCTTTAAATAAAGTAAACAAAGAAGATAATATTTTGTTTTATATTTCTCCAGCTATTGAACATTGAATAATTTGAATTGTTGCTTGAAGAATTACAGAACAATTTTACAAGCCTTGTATTTGTTTAAAAGATGAGTGAGATAAATTAGTTGCAAGTTGTAGAAGTCCAGAATATCACTCAATAATCGAAAGTCTAGATTTATTCAAAGATTATTTTATCGCTTATGGATGACATCAACAAGCTGCAGGTTTTTCTATCAAAAAAGAAAAATTTGGGGAATTCAAGACAAAAATAATTAATGAATTAAACAAAAAAGATTTTTCAAAACATAAAAAACAAATAAAAGTTGATAAAGTTATAAAACTAGAAGAATTAGGTTTTAATTTTTTAAAAGAAGTTAACAAATACAAGCCTTTTTGAATAGGGAATGAAAAACCACTTTTTATGGTAGAAAATCTTGATTATGACAAACTAGATTTTATCTGAAAATGAAGAGATCACCTAAGATTTACGACAAAACATTGATTTAAAATTTTTGCTTTTTTTATGTGAGATTATTTTGAAGCCATAAAAAGAAGTAAAACAAAACCAAGTCTTGTTTTTGATATTAGCGAAGATTCTTGGATGGGAAAGAAAAATTTGATGTTAAAGGTGGTGGATATTGTTTTATAAAAAAATAGAAAAATTATATTTTTAGTTTTAATTTTTTATATTATATTTTATATTTACTTTTTATATGAATTCTGTCTCTTACTTTTATAATTAAAGTTTCTCTCCTTACTTTTGTGACCAAAAGTAACAAAAGTCTCAGGGGGTTCGAATTTCAGCTGGCTATATTTTTTCTTTACTAAAAGCTGGCTACTATCGGTCTCACCCCCTGAAACCCCATCTTTTCTAATAGAAGTAATAAATTAAAATTCATATAAAAAAATTAGAAAATTTTTTTATTAATTTCAAAATAAACTTTAAAATTAATTATCGAAGTGTAGAAGGGGTCTTAGGGGTTGAGATAGTGATTACTTTTCTTTAGCAACAAATATTTACTAGCTAGTTCGAAAACCCCTAAAAGTTTTGTTACTTTTAATTATAAAAGTAAGGAGAAAGACTTCATTAAATATTAAATATTAAATATTAAAAAAAATTCTTAAATAAATATTATTAATTTATTAAAACCAAAACCCATGGAAATCTCACAAAAAATCATAGACTATGCAATCTGGTATTATCTAAAATATTTTCCTTCTAAGAAAAAATTAGAAAGAAAATTATTAGAAAAATTTTGACCAAATAGCGAAAACTGAAAAAAATATTGAGGTATTTGAGAAAAAGAAATAAATTATATTTTTGATGAAAAAATGTCTTCTATAATTGATGAAGAACAAGTTATTATTTCTAAAATTAGAAGTTATAAATCAAGATGAAAATCAAAACTTTATATCAAACAAAAACTTTTTGAAAGACAAGAACCAAAAGAATTGATAGATAAATATTTGGAAGAATTTTTTTTGGAATGAGAAGAAGAAGCAATATTGAAAGAATATGAAAAAATAAAACACAAGATAAAAAATTATAAAAATGAACATGAATACAAATCAAAGTTAATTCAAAAATTAATGATGAAATGATTTAGTTATGATGAAATAAAAAGTAGTATTTTTTAAAATACTACTTTTTTTGTCTTATTAAGCTTGTTACAATTTCTATATGATTTGTGTGTGGAAACATATCCATTGCCTGGATTTTTTCTATTTTGTAATCACTGTTTTGTAGAACATACTCCAAATCTCTAGCCAGAGTTGCAGGATTACAACTCACGTAAATTATTTGATCAGTTCAAAATTTCAAAATATTTGGCAAAGCATCTGGATGCATTCCTGCTCTTGGCGGATCAATTATTAATAAATCTGCTTTTTTTCATTTTTCTAAATATTCTCACAAAAATTCTTCTACCTTTGCATTATAAAAATCAATATTTTCAAGAGAGTTCAATTTTGCATTTTTTTCTCAATCCTTACTTGCAGAAGTTACTAATTCTACACTTGTTACGTGTTTTGCTCAAGCATTAGCAAATATCATTCAAATTGTTCATGTTCATCCATATAAATCAAGAACTATTTGTTCATTTAATTTTTCTTTTTTTGCAAAATCTAAAACCATAGAATATAGTTTTTCTGCTCAAGTACTGTTTGTTTGAAAAAATGAAGTTGGAGAAATTTCAAAATTTAATCCAAGAATTTTTTCTGTAATTGTTTTTTTACCAATAATTAGTTCCAAATCTCCGATTGCAACATCAGCTTTATTAGGATTATGAGAAAAATAAACTGATTTTATAACTGGATATTTTTCTTGTAATTTTACAAAAAATTCTTTTATTATTTCTAATTTTTCTTGTTTGTTTAGTTTTGTATTTTTATCAAAATATTCTGGATTAAACGATAATAAAATCATCATTTCATCTCCAAAATGAGTTCTTCTTATTAATAAATGTCTAAAAAATCATTCTTGTCTCATTTGGTCATAAACAGGTAAACCAACTGTTTTTGAGAATTTTTTTATTTCTCTAAAAATTTTATTTTGTAACTCATCAATCAAAGGTGCACCTTCAAAATCTTGAATTTTTGAAAATTCTCATTGTTTGTGAAAACCAAGGTTAAAATGTTCTCAAATATCGTCTTTATGAGAAATATATTTACCAAAACTAAACTCTACTTTGTTTCTGTATCAATCTTCTAATGGTGATCATTCTATATCTAAAAAATTCAAATCCTCTTGATATTTTTCTACATGTTTAAAAGCTTCTTTTACTTGCTCTTGCTTTATTTTTAGTTGTTCATTGTAGGGAATATTTATCCATTTCCAACCACCTGACATTCAATATTTATTCGTTTTGTGCTCTACTTCTATAGGGGATTTTTTTACTATATCAACTATTTGAGTTTCCAAAAAAGCTTTTTTCTTTTTTAAAACTCTAAGATTTGCAACAGTTCAAGGAATTGCTCATCCAGTTACAAAAATAACTCTTCCGTCCAAATCTGGGTTTTCGTGAGTTAATCTAGCAAATCATTTCCCACCAAAAACTAGTTTTTCTATCAAAATATTTTCTAAAATATCATTTTTCTTTATTCCAACTTGTTCCATTAATTTTTTTTAATTTTTAATTTAGCAAAATTATATAAAAAATACGTAAATAATCAAACCAACTTGAAATATTGACATTTTTATATTTTTATTTATATTATTTTTAGGTAAACTAAAAAATCTAGGAGAACTATATGAATATCTTGATTTCTATATTAAATACGGTTAAATTTTCTTTGATGTATATTTTTCAGGAGAGTATTTCATTTATCAATGATTATAAGTATCTTTTTATAATTAGTTTGATAATTGGTATTGTTTTTCCTGTAATTTTTCATAAAAAAGGAGAATGGAAAAAACTTATATATTTATTACTTTTTTTACCGATAACAATATTTATAGTCTTGGTATTGTTCTACGAATTTTATGTGTATTACCTTTACATTGAACTAGTTTTTCTCACTATTTTTGGCATTTGGTTTGCTAAGTTTTGTTACGATGAGAGAAAACTAAAACAACAAAGAAAAAATATTTCAACTGGTTCAAGATTTTCAAAACCACGTTGATAAAATTTTTTATTAAAAATATATTAAAGCCCTTTTTAAGGGCTTTTTCTTTTTTATTTTGTAAAATAAATAAAAATATATAAAATATATACAAGAAAATATTTTTTTAAAAATTAAGCTTTATGTCACAAACAATAATTTGTCCAAATTGTTCTACAAAAATAGATTTAGACCAAATAGCAAATCAAAAGTATAATGAATTATTAAAAGATCAAGAAAAAAAACTTAGGGAAGAACAGGCCAAACAAAAAGAAAATTTTGAGCTTGAAATGAAGCAAAAAGAAGATGAAATGAGAAAAAAAGCAATAGAATTTGCAGAAAAAAAAGCTCTAGAAGCAAAAAAAGAAATCGAGTTTGAATTAAAAGATGTTCAAGAACAATTACAAAAAGCACAAAAAGATAGAGAAGAATCAAGAAAAAAAGAACTAGAATTTATGAAGAAACAAAGAGAATTAGAAGATAAAGAAAAAAACTTTGAGCTTGAAATGGAAAAAAAATTATTTGATGAAAGAAAAAAAATAGAAAACCAAGTACAAGAAAAATTCAAAGAAACTTCTCAAAAAGAAATGGAAGAAAAATTAGAAAAAATATCAGAAGATTATAGAAAAAAAGAGCTTGAAAACTACAAGCAACAAGAACAAATGAGAAAAACAATTGATGATTTAAAAAGAAAATCAGAACAATGAAGTCAACAAATCCAATGAGATATTAGTGAAGATGACTTAAAAAATACTCTTTCTTATTCTTTTCCATATGATGATATAGAAGACGTTCCGACTGGTGTGAAATGAGCAGATTTATTACAAACTATAAAAGATAACTTTTGACAATCAGTTTGAATTATTGTTTGGGAATCAAAAAATACAAAATCTTGGACTGATTCTTGGATTATGAAACTAAAAGATGACAAATTAAAAGTTAATTGAAATATTGCAATTCTTGTTACAAGCGTTTTGCCAAAATGAGTAAAACATTTTTGATTAGTTGATGATATTATGGTTTGTACGCCAGATTTTGCTATTCATGTAGCTTGAATGCTTAGAGATAAATTGCTTTCTATTTCTAAGGTAGAAAAATCTATGGAATGAAAAGATGCAAAAATGGAAATGCTTTATAAATATTTATCAAGTGAAGAATTTTCTAGTAAAATGAATATGATGATAGATGTTTTTGCAAACCTAAAATCATGAATTGATGCTGAAAGAAGATCTATGGAAAAAAACTGGAAAAAAAGAGAAAAAGATTTAGAAAGAGCTACATTCGCAGTTAGTTGAATGTATTGAGAATTAGAAAGCTTAATGTGACAAAGTCTTCCTTGATCAAAAATGCTAGAACTAGGTTATGATGAAAATGATGATAGTGACGAAGACTTAGAAAAAAATGATTTAAAAAACTAAAAAATATATAAATGTGAGAAAAAATGTCTTTTGATTTTTGAGCTAGAACTCCAAAATACAGGAGAAAAATTCTTAAAAATATTGTAGTTGATAGAAAAAGTAAATACACTGTTGTTGCTTGATTTGTTAAATCTAAAGAAGCAACAGATGATTTTATAAAAGAATTATTAACTGATAAATATTTTAGAAAATCTACTCATAATACTTTTGCTTATAGAATAAAACTAGAAAATTGATCAATTTTGGAATCAAAAAATGATGATTGAGAAACTGGCGCGTGAATGTGTATTCTTAGAGAATTACAAAGAGAAAATATTGTTGATGTTATAGTCGTAGTTACTAGATATTTTTGATGAGTAAAACTTCAAGCTGATAGATTCAAAAATGTGATTGATTCTACAAAAATAATTTTAAATGAAATATAATTTATGAAAATAATTAAATCTTTAGGAAAAAAAATAACTTTAAAAATAGATGAAACTGGTGAATTAATTGTAAAATCACCACTTTTTGCTAGTAAAAAAACTATTCAAGACTTTATAGAAAAAAACAAAGATTGGATATCTGATAAAAAAATAGAAGCAATTGAAAAAATAAAAGAATTTAGAGAATGAGAAAAATTTTATTTTTTTGGAGAAGAATATGAGCTTGTTTTTGATGATAAAAGTGAAAAAATTTATTATGATGGAATGAAATTTTACTTGCATAAAAAACATAAAAAATTTGTACAAGAAAAATTAATAGAATTTTATAAGGCAGAAGCAAAAAAATATATTGTTCCAAGAGTTAAGGAAATAGCCACAAAAAACAATCTTGATTATAATATTGTAAAAATCACAAGTGCAAAAACTAGATGGGGAAGTTGTACTAACAAAAAAAATCTAAATTTTACTTATAGATTAATTATGGCTCCTATAAAATCTGTTGATTATGTGATTATCCATGAATTAGCTCATCTGAAATACATGGATCATTCAAAAAAATTCTGGGATTACGTACAGGAATTAAGTAGTTCAATGTATCCTGGAAGTTATAAAATTAATGAAAAATGGTTAAAAAATCACTGAAATAAATTAATGTATTAGTTTTTACATAGTTTTAACATTTTTTATATTTTTTAACATTAATGTTAAAAAAATGTATACAAATAAAATTTAAATAAAAAATAATGAAAATCAATTCACCACTATTAGAAGAGTTCAAAAATCAAAAATCAAAAATTTTGGTAATTACTAAATATCACGATGTAGAAAAAACTAATGAAATTATTGATTATTTTTCTCGTGAAGATAATAGAGATTTGGTTGTTTGATTTTGAGAAAATAGAGTTAATTCTTTAAAAGAAAAAAATTTAGACAGGGAAATAACTCATTTTATTTGAAATATTCAAACAAAGGAAATTAAGTATATTTTAAAACATTGTTCTTTTGTTCATAGTGTTGATGATGTAAAACAAATTTTAAAAATGGAAGAAATTTGTTCAAAGTCTTGAAATTGGGTTCAGATTTTTTTGCAAATTAATATTGATGAACAAAAAGATTGATGAATTAAAATTGAAGAAATTCCAAAATTTTTGGAATTAATTTGAGATATGGAAAATGTAAGTTTGATTGGTTTTTCTGCAATTGGAAAATCTGAATTTACTGATGAAGAAAAACAAAAAGAATTTGATTTACTAAAAGAGTTAAGAAATAAATATTTACCAAATTGACTTATTTCAGCTTGAACTTCGTTAGATTATAAAGAAGCAATAAAAAATGAAATAGATATTATTAGAATTTGATCAAAAATTTATGAGTAAAAAACAAATATTATTTATTTGAGGTTGAGAAGCTTTAGAAAATTTATCTAGCAAAAATTTTTTGGAGCAAAAAAGAAATTTTTATAAAAATAATTATGATTTTAATCCTTTTACAGAAAAATCTTCTAATTGGAAAGATGATTTAGAGGAAAAAATTTTTTCAGATTTTGATTTTATAAAAATGCAAAAACCTATGTCTGATTGTGCAGATTATGAGATTTGGAAAACTGCTTATGAGAAAACCATTAATTTTTTGTGAGATAATTTAGTTTTGATTGGTCATAGTTTAGGAGCTATTTTTTTGATAAAATATTTTTGTGAAAATCCTAATAAAATAAAAAATATAAAAAAAATATTTTTGATTGCAACACCACTAAATGATTCAGAATCCGAAGTTTTAGGGAGTTTTTGTGTTGATAAAACTATGTTACAAAATTTAGAACATATGCAAAATAAAATTATTTTTTTTCATAGTATTGATGATGAAATAGTAGATATAGAGGATTTTTATGAATATAAAAAAAATTTTATAGATTCAGAATTTATAGAATTAAATAATTACTGACATTTTATTTTTAATAAAAATTTTCCTGAATTATTAGAAAAAATAAAAAAAACTAGAATTTTAAAATTCTAGCTTTTTTTATATGTTTTTTGAACTTTTTAATTCAGCTTCTCATTTTATAATTAGATAAATATGATATGGAGACTGAATAATTCATTTTCAAACTTGATAAAGTCAATCAATTCAAGCTACCAAAGTATTAGCAGTTCAAAGAGTAAATCACAAAATATGTTCATGTGGCAATTTTGGATTTTTTGCTGTTTGTAATAATTTTTCTGGTAAAAAATCTTCTATGTTATTTTTTATTTTGTTAACATCTATATTTTGTTCTATATCTTCTTTAAGAGTCAAAACTTCAATGTGAGTTTGCTGTTCAATACTTTCTTGAGCTCATTTTAAAATTAAAAATAATTTTTCTTGTTCGTTTGCTTTTAAGTTTTCAAAATAAATATTTCAAGATTCCCTTAATTCATTTTTAAGAGAATCTATTCATTTTGAAGTATCTAATTTTATTAACTTTTGTGTTTCTTGCTTTTCAATTCAATATTTTTTTGATATTTCATTAGATAATTCCTCAAGTAAAATTTTACTCTTTTCACTACCTTTTTCAAAATTATTTACTTTTTCTAAGCTCATATTTTAGTTGTTATTATTATTTTCATTTTGTTCTTCTTTTCTTTTATTATTCATTTCTTTCATTGTTCTTTCTATCCAAAACTCTATTGTTTCGTTATATTCTTTATTAGAATCATATTGAATTGCTTTTCTAAAATCACCTAAAGCATCTTCATAATTTTGATTTTTTGATTCATAAATTCATTCTACCATAGCTATCATTGGATTTTCTGAATTTATGTTTTTTGCTTTTTCAATATTTGTTTTTATTATCCTTTCTTGAATTTGATTAATTTCTTCATTTTGTAAAATTATCCAAGTTTGGTATCCGTAAAATAATTCTGATTCTGGAAATTTTTCTTTTCAAATTTCACTAATTTTTGTAGCATTTTCTAAATCATCATTCAAAATATGATAATAAACTGCCAAGTTATAATCTCTAATATTCAATTCATCACTTTCTAGCTCGATAAGTTCTCTAAATGTTTTTAGCATTTTTTCGTTATCTTGCATATCAAAATATATAAAAATCAGTCTTCTTTTTATATCAGCTATATCAGGGTATCCAATATTTATTGCTTTACTAAAATTTATTACACTCAAAACATTTTCATTAAGTTTTTCATAAATTCTTCATGCAAAATAGCTCATTTCTGGATCTTTTTGTTCTAGTTTGTTATATCTGATTACAAAATCTCTAGATTCAATATAATTTCATAATTCATAAGAACTTTTTGCCGCAATTTTTAATAATGGTTTATATTCTGGATTTTCTTCTAAAATATTTTTTGCAGTTTCTAGTGATATTTTATAAAATCAATTAGAATAATATGCTCATGAAATCAAAGCTGCTTTATAATTCAATTCATCAATTTGAAAATTATTATAATTATCAAAAGCGTTTTTTATTGTTTGTAGTTCACTAATATATTCTATTTTTTCTTCGTTTTCATTATTTTTTTGCTCAACTTCATTAAAAAAATCTTGATATTTTTTTCTGCATAGAGAAAAATCATTCACACAAGTTATAGAGTTTTTTAGATAAAAATTTTCTTGATTATTAAAATCAAAACTATCAATTTCTTCATTTATTTCTTGATTTGTTCAACTAGAAGTTAAGTTTTTAGAATTTACAAAACTATAAATTGCCTTTTTTTTGTCTAATTGCCCATAATCTTTTATATTCTCAAAAAAATCATAAGCTCTATTGTAATTTCACAAACTATAATAAATATTTCAAATTTTCAGATTTACTTCTCTATCTCACGGTACTTTTCTATAAACTTGCAAATATTGAGTTAGTGCAGTTGTGTATTCTTTGTTTGTAAAATATAAATCTCATCTTGTTATAAGTCATTTTAATTCTATTTTTTTTCTAAGGTCTTCCATTCTTTGGTTTGCTCAGCTAGTATTATTTTTTGTTTCTTCTAAATCTTGTTCTAAGTTTTCTAAATAATCTTCTTCATAAGTAATCTCTTCTTCATTTTCAGAATAGTTTGAAGCAAAAATAGCTCAAATTCAAATAATTAAAATTATACTTATTATTGTTCATAAAATTTTTATTTTCATAAATTTTCTTCAAATTAATATTATATGTTTTTATTTTATATTTTAGTCTTGATTTGTAAAGATTTTTATTTTATTTTGCTTTACAAAGCAAAAAAATAAATTACACTGAAAATAAATAATTTTTAAGTTTAATAAAAAGTGTATAAAAAAATAGCCTCTAACACTATTTCTCAAATTTTTTCAAAGGTTGTAACTGCGGTTGTGGCTATTTTTTTGATAAGTGTACTGACTAACTATTTATCAGTTGAATTATACGGACTTTATACAAAAATTTATAATTATATTTGAATTTTTGTCTTTTTGGCTGATTTGTGACTTTATGCTATTTGAATTAGGGAAATAAGTAATAATCCTGAAAATTCCAAAAAAATTGTTTGAAATATTATGACACTCAGATTTATTTTGTGAATTTTAATATTATTTTTGGCCGTTTGAATAGCATTTTTTATTCCAGGTTATAACTCTTTATTGGCTCTTTTATCAATCTTTATAGCTTCAATTTTTACGATTCTACAATTATTAAATTCTTCAATACTAGCTTTGATGCAGGCAAATATGAAGGTAGAATTTTCTGCTGTTAGTTTAATTTTTTGAAAAATTTTAAATCTTTGATTAATCTCGTGAATTGCATATTTTTTATATCCAAAAGAATTTATTGATAATAGTGAATATTTTACGCCTTTTTTGTACATAATGTTTGCGTGAGTTATTAGCGTTACAGTAAATACTTTGATGAATTATTTTTATGCTAGAAAAATTGTAAAATTTTGATTTTGATTTGATTGGAAATATATTAAACATTTATTCAGAATTTCTCTTCCATACTGAATTGCATTATTTTTATCGGTTGTTTATTTTAAAGTTGATGTGATTTTATTATCAATTATAGAGTGACCAGAAGTTTGAGATGTAAGTATTGCACTTTATAGTTTGCCGATGAAAATCGTTGAAGTAATTATGGTTTTGGGTTGATTTTATATGACTTCTATATTGCCTAGTTTGACAAAATGATTCAAAGAAAAAAATAAAGATTGATTAAAAAAATTACTAGATATTTCTTTTAAGGTTTTATTCGCTTTTGCGAGTGTTGTTTTTGTAATGTGAATACTATTTAGAGAATATATTATTTTGATTATTGCAAATAATGATTATTTGGTAACTGATACACTTTTTAATTCAAGTGATGCTTTCTTGGTGGTTATGTCGGTTATTCTGTTCTATTTTATATCTCTTGTTTTTATTTATAGTCTTGTAGCTTCAGAAAATCAGTCAAAATTATTAAAAATAAATATAATTATTACAATATTTAATATTGTTTGAAATATTATTTTGATACCAAAATATAGTTTTATCGGTGCTTGAATTACTACTCTTATGTCACAAATATTTTTATTTATATTATGATTTTATTATACTAAAAAAATAGTAGATTTTAGATTACCGTATTTATTTATTTTTAGAGTAATTATATTTTCATCATTAATTTGATCAGTATGATTTTTTATTTTAAAAAACTATAGTTATTCTCTTTATTTTGATTTTTTTGTTTATTGATTTTTGATCTTTTTATTTTTTTGATCATATTTATTTATTGAGTTCAAACAAATTTATAAAAAAAATTTGCATAATTAAAAAAAAATTTTAGACTTTTTTTCTATTTTTAACAAATATATTTAAAATATTATGGAAGAAGCCAGTTTTATGATGCAAACTTTATCAGTTTTATCATTGTTAATTATATGTTCTTTTTCTTATATACTTAGTAAAAAAATAAATTTCCCTTACACAGTTTTATTAGTTTTGGTGGGGATTATTTTGGTACCTATTTCTCAAATAGGTATTTTTTCATTTATAGGAGAATTTAAATTAACTCCTGATTTATTGTTTTTTGTTTTTTTACCAGTTTTACTTTTTGAAGCTGCTTATAATATTAATTATCGCCAGTTAATAACAAACTGGAAAACAATAACCTGATTAGCGGTTTTTTGATTACTTATTTCAGCTATTATTGTTTCGACTTCTTTGTATTTTATTTTTCCATTTTTTGGTTTAGAAATACCGTTTTTGGTCTGTTTGCTTTTTTGAACTTTAATTTCCTCAACGGATCCAGTTGCTGTTTTATCAATATTCAAATCACTTTGAGCGCCAAGAAGACTTACAATATTATTTGAGTGAGAAAGTCTTTTTAATGACTGAACTTCTGTTGCTCTTTTTTTTGTAATTTTATGACTTATTTTAGAATGATGAATTATTAATTCTTGAACTTTTTTGAGTTGAAGTTTTAGCTTTTTATCAATGGTTTTTTGATGATTCTTATTTGGTGGATTTATGTGAATACTTTTTAGTAAAGTGGTTTGATACATAAAAAATAATGAAGAAGTAGAAATAGTTTTGACTATGTTGCTTGCTCACATTACTTTTATATTAGCAGAATTATTAACTCATTTTATACCTTTTTTACCTATTTCAGCAGTTATATCAACAGTTGTAGCATCTTTAATTATTTGAAATTATTGAAGATATAAAATAACTCCTAGAGTAGAAATACATATGCAAAAGTTTTGGGAATTTTTTGCTTTTATTTCGAATTCTATTGTTTTTATATTAATGTGATTAATTTTATCAAATTTAGAAATAGATTTTACTTTGTTTATTTGACCGATTTTAACAGCAATATTTGTTGTAATGATAGCGAGAGTTTTTGCTGTTTTTATTCCTATTTGAATAATTAATTGATTATCTTTAGAAGAAAAAATCCCAAAAAGTTGGATGATTTTACTATCTTGGTGAAGTCTTAGATGAGCAATCGCTCTTGTGATGGTTTTACTTATTCCATGACCTTGAGATGCTTGATATGAACAGTTACTAGCTTTTCAAAATTCTGTAGGTTGGACTTATGATTTTTCTATAAAAGATTTTATTATGGTTCTAACTATTTGAAGTATAATGTTTACACTTTTTATCAAAGCTACAACTATTCCAGCATTGATGAGAAAATTTAAAGTAGATAAATTGCACCAATTAGAAGAATTTGAATATGAAGAAGGGAAAATTCTTGCTAATTTAAAAATATTACAAAAATTAAATACATCTTTCAAAAAAGCATATTTAACACAAGTAGAGTTTGATGAATTACAAGAAAAGTACAGTTTAAAATTGAATACGGCGGTATCAAATATGAAAAATATTCTTAACACAAAATGATGTGATTCTTACGCTTTAACAAAAAGAGCTCTTTCTCTTCATGCTCTTGGGATAGAAAAACAATATTTGAAAGAATTATTTTTCTATAATGAAATTGATGAAAAAAATTTCAAATATATTCTTAGAAAAGTAGAAAAACAAATAGAAAGACTAGAAAAATCCAATGAACAATTGAGAAAAATTTCAAATATGGAAAATGATTATGATATTTTCTCAAGATTTGTATTCTCATTTTACAAAAAAAGATCAACAGAATTAGATTCTTATATAAGAAATAGAACAAGAGTTATAATTACTAGAAAAGTTATAAAAGAATTGAGATTGCTATGAGAAACAGAGCTTTGATTTGATCAAAAAATGTTTGACGAAACTATTGAATTATATGCTAATTTTAATAAACAAGCTGACGAAAAAAGAATAAAGATATTTGCTTCACATAGAGCAACAATTAATGCTGTTGAATCTAGACTTATTAATAAATCACTTCTAAAACTAGAAGAAAAAACTATAAAAGATTTATATAATAAAGAAATAATTACCCCAAAATTATATATAAAATTTATGGAAGAAATAGAAACAGAAATGTTTAGTGACGTAAAAAAATTTTCATAAAAAATTAAAAAGATTGTTTTGTTATAAAAACAATCTTTTTAATTGCAAAAAATAATTTTTTGAATAGATTTAATATAAATAATACTTAAAAAAGTAAAAATGAAAATAGATAATCTTACCCTTTCTTTCAGAAATAAAGTAATTTTAAAAGATATTGATGTAGAAATAAAAACTTGAGAATTTGTTTTTATTATTGGTCATTCTTGAAGCTGAAAAACTTCACTTATTAGATCACTTATTTGAGATTTTCGCCCAGAAAGATGAGAAATAGTTCTAGATAATAATTTAGCTCTTTATAAGTGAATGACAAAAGATACTATTTTATCTTATAGAAGAGATATTTGAGTTATTTTTCAAGATTATAAATTATTGGAATCAAAAAAGGTATATGAAAACGTAGCTTTTGCTATGGAAGTTTGCGGTTATAGCGATAATTTAATCAGAAAAAAAGTACCAGAAGCACTTGAAAAAGTATGACTTCTAATTAAAAAAGACAAATTTGTTTTTGAGCTTAGTTGATGAGAAAAACAAAGAGTAGCTATTGCAAGAGCCCTAGTTCACGATCCAAAAATGATTATATGAGATGAACCAACTTGAAACCTAGATCCAGAAACAGCAAAAGAAATTATGGATATTTTTCTAGATTTAAACGCTGAGTGAAAAACTATAATTATGGCAACTCATGATTCAAAAATTGTAGATTCAATGAATAAAAGAGTAATTACTTTTCAAGATAGAAAAATAATTAGTGATGTGGAGAATTGAGTATATAATTTGAATACGTAGAAAAAATTTAATTTTTAAAACATTATTTATAATGGACTTTTTAATCAATGAGATTTTTGTTTGATTTTCAAAATACTACTGATTAGACTATATTAGTTTTGTATTAGGTATAACAGGTACAATTTTACTTACAAAAAAGAATGAGTTTTGATTTTTACTTACTGCAAGTTCTGTTGCGTTAGCATCAATAGTTGCAGTAATAGCTCAACAGTATTGATTTTTATTTGCAAATTGAGTAAGTTTTTTTCTATTAATTAGATGATTTATTATATGGAAAAAAGAAAAAAAGATTATAGTTTAGATATTATAATTTTAATAAAATATAACTAAACTAAAAATAAAATACTCTCTTTGTCAAGCCAAAAAAGACAAAATAAACTTGCAAAAATTTAAAAAAACAGTTAAATAAACTCTAGTAGAATTTTCTACTAGAGTTTATTTTTGTAAACTCACAAAAGAATAAAATTTAACCCCTTTATATTATGCAAAACAATAAAGGTTTTACACTAGTAGAGTTAATAGTAGTAATTACTATTTTGGCAATTTTGTGAACAATAGCTTTTATCTCTTTACAATGATATTCATCAGAATCAAGAGATAGTAAGAGAATAAGTGACTTGTGACAAATAAGAACAGGATTACAAATAGAACAAGCAAGAGAATGAATTGTTCCAATGCCGACAGAAGCAATAAGTGTATGAAGTTGATGAACAACATATACTCATCAATGATATGCTGGAACATGAGTTCTTAATCAATTAAGAGTAAGTGAAGCAAAAGATCCAAGTGATGATGAATACTATACATATACTACAAATTCAAACCAAACAAGATACCAATTAGTATCAATGCTAGAAAATTGAGAAACAGCATATAATAACATAATACCACAAACATATGCGGATTATGAAAATAGAGAAGCATATACTATTTGAGACCCAGTTTGAACATTATTAGAATGAACAACAAAAACCCCAGTTCATCAATTAGAATCTGCAACAGATATAGATTTAGAAAACAATACTACAGAATATATCCCAGTATTTACAAGAGAAGATAATTCTACAACTTCTTCATGAAGTAATTTAGTTGTTAAAATTGAGGAAACTATTAATAATATTGGTTCAAATAATGAATCAGAAGTTATAAATCCTTATTCAATTTGTACTTCTTTATGAGATATAGAAGTGGCATCTACAACTTATTCATGATGTGACACAAAAGATATAATAGTCTGTGCTTGATCTTGAACTTGATATACTGTTTCTTCATGTAACATATGAACATCAACAGCTAGTACAGATTGGACAGTTTCAAGTTGAAATTATTTTCAATGGGGTAGAAATAAATGATTTCCTTCTTGAGATACATCACAACAATCTACTAAGATTCCAAATTCTAGTTATAATGCAGATAATGATACTTATTGATTTGTGTGGAATAGTAATTTTTCTAGTTTAGATGATTGGTTAGAAAGCCAAGATGATAATTTATGGTGACATAATGGTTGATTATGAACAGATGAACAAAGACAATGACCTTGTATTAGTTGATATCATGTGCCATCAAAAAATGAGTGGGCAGATATTATAGTAGCTGGTTGATGGTGATCAGATGGAGCAAGTATGCAAGTTGATCTTAAATTACCTTATTCATGAATACGTGAAAGTAATACTGGTAACTTTAGTTGATGAAATTATTGAGGTTATTGGTCTAGTACACCTAATTGAAGTAATTGAGATCAAATGTATTTTAGTTCTAATAATATTTATGCTAGTAGCTTTAATTGACGTTCTCGTGGTTTTTCTGTTAGATGTTTTAAAAATAATTAATATTACAAAAAAACAAACAATTTAAAAATTGTTTGTTTTTTTGTAATATTTACATTTTTCTTTAAAAGGACAAGTCTCACATTTTGGTTTTCTAGCAGTGCAGTGATATCTTCAAAACAATACTAGAGTATTATGAAGCATTGCGTGATTTTTTTTTGTAAAATTTTTGCTGATTTTTTTGTCAGTTTCTAGCGGATTTTTTGTGTTAACAAGTCATAATCTGTTAAGTACTCTATGAACGTGAGTATCTACTCAAATATATGGAGCATCTTCAATTACCGCCAAAAAAACTTTTGCTGTTTTGATTCAAACTCACGGTAATTTTGTTAATTCTTCAATATTTTTTGGTATTTTTGAGCCATATTCTTCGTATAATATTTTTGAAGTAGCTTTTATGTTTTTTGCTTTGTTGTTAAAAAACGAGATAGAATTTATAAAATCTTTTATATAATCCAAATCCATTTCGACTCAATCTTTTGGTGTTCTCAAAAAATTAAAAAAATTTTTATTCACAATATTTACTTGTTTGTCTGTTGCTTGCGCTGACATTAATATTGCTATTAATAATTGAAATTCGTTTGTGTAATGTAGTTCAGTTTTTGCATTTGGAAACATTTCGTTAAGTTTTTGTGCAAACTCTGGAATATCTTTTTTTAGCATTATAAAAATTAGAAAAATAATTTATTTTGCATATAATAACAAAAAATATTTAATTTAAAAGAAAAAAATGTTTTATAGAGAATGATTTTATCTAGAAAAACCAGTTTGAAATAATGCTTTTAGTTTTGAAGAAAGAAAAAACAAAAAATTATATATTCCAAGTATTGTAGATATTGATATCAGTGAATTAGACAAAATAGAACTGCAAGATGATAAATCAAAAATTACTTTTGAAGATTATGATTTTGATGATAATTTATCAACTAATTATTGACTGAAAAATTTTTATAGAATAAAAGTATGAAAAAAAGAAATAATACTTTTTGATAATCATAATCATGCTTTTTATTTTTGGTATGAAGCTAGAAATAGGGGAATAATTGGTGATAATAATTTATTGTTTCATATCGATGAACACGCTGATACTAGAGATAATAATAAAAATTTATTAAAACCTGATAGCCTTGAATTACAAAAAGTTTTTGATTTTACTAATAATGTTTTGAATGTGGGAGATTATATTATTCCAGCTGAAAATGAGTGAATTATTTGAAAAACTGTTCAAATCAGAAACACTAATAATTTGCAAGATTATATAAAAAATTATTTTCCAAAAGATTATATTTCATGTATAAATGAAGTTTTAGAATTTAATTTATTTCACTCAGAAACTCAACCAATCAAAGATTGGGATTCAAACACTCTTCATTCTATAAATCAAATATCTAAAACTTCTAACAAAATAAATACTAATAATTGAATAATTCTTAATCTTGATCTTGATTTTTTTCAGCCAGATTTGGATTTTATCGATTATGATTTGAAAAAAAAAGTTGTTTTAGATTCTTTTAAAAAAGCTGATGTAATAACTGTTTGTACTTCTCCTTTTTTTATAAATCAGAGCTTAGCTATAAAAGTTTTTAAGGATTTATTTTGAAATATTACCTAACAAATTTAAAAAATATTTTGTTGATATTAATAAAAAAATAATTACTATACAAAGTATATTTTATTTAGTTACTTTTTGACAAAATAATAAAAATGAATAGGATATTACAAATGAGAATAATTCTCATTATATAATTTATTAATAATTTTTTGATTTTATGACACTTGTATTAAACAATGAAAATTTTTCAGAAACTATAAAAGAAGGTGTGACTTTAGTTGATTTTTGGGCTGAATGGTGTGGACCTTGTCAAACAATGTTACCAATTTTAGATGATTTTTCTTCTTCAATGGAAGGAAAAATGAAGGTTGCTAAAGTTAATGTAGATGAAGCACAAGAAATAGCTGTAAAATACAGAGTTATGTCTATTCCAACTTTAATTGTTTTTAAAGATTGAGAACCAGTGGAAACAATGGTTTGAGTTCAAACAAAAGACAAATTAGAAGAAGTTTGTTCAAAATACTTATAATAAAAAAACTAGATTTTATAATAAAATCTAGTTTTTTTATACAACATTTACCATATTAAAAAATGGAAGCATTATAGCCATTATTAATACTCAAATTATTCATCAAACAATCACTATAACTAGTGGCTCGATTGCTGTTTGAATATTTTTTACAATATCGTCAATTTCTTTTTCCATTTTTTTTCAAATTTTTAATAGCAAATTTGCAAGATTTCAAGTTTCTTCTCAGATTTTTACAACTGAGGCTAATTCTATGGGGAATAAAAAATTCTCTTTACCACTTTGTATTTCATTAACTCACATAAGTGCACTTAATTCAATTCATTTACTTACTCTTGAATTAATACTTTTTAGTTCTTTTTCATAATAATCGTTATCAAGTGCTTTTGAGCTTATTTCTAGTGATTTGTTGATTATTACTCAGTTTTTTAATAATATTCATAAACTTGTGGTAAATAATGAAAGAGTTTTTTTCTTGATTAAAATTCAAAAAATAGGTATTCTAATTATAAAATTATCCCAATAAATTTTTGTGAATTTGTTTTTTTTGAAAGTTATAACTCAAAAAACAAATGCAATAATTCAAATAATTATATAAGTTAAATTATCTTGTATAAAATTAGATGCGTCCAAAACCCATGCTGTTAATCCAGGTAAGTTAACTTTTGCATCAACATACATTTGTTCGATTTTTGGAATTACATAAATCATAAAAACTCAAATCATAATTATAGATAAACAAACTATAACTATTGGATAAATCAATGCTCAGATTATTTTTGATTTTAATTCTTGTGATTTTTCTTCTTTTGTTTTTATTGTTTCTATAGAATCTCAAAGTTTTCATGTAACTTCTCACATTTCTACTATAGAAATATCAAAAATTCAAAATATTTTTCTATGCTTTGAAAAAATTTCACTTAAAGAATCTCATTTGTTTATATTTTCAATTATTGATTTTAGGAGTCTTTTTATTTTTTTGTTTTTTGTTTGATACATTATAATTTTAAAACTATTTAAAAGAGGAATCCCAGAAGAAAGCAGATTTGATAATTGCTCTAAAAGATTTATTTTTTCTTTAGAGCTGATTTTTATATCTGAATTTTTACTGAATTTTTTCTTTAATTCTTCTAAATATTTAGTGTATTTTGGCATTAATTTTATTCTTATAAATAACTTTTATATATTTTATCATTTTTCTTGAATTTTTTCAAAAAATATTATACTTAATATATAGTTTTTTAAATAAAAAGTTATGAGAAAATTTTTTAATGTAACAAGTGATAAAGATTACCAAGAAGTTAGTGAAAAAAAAGAGCAATTTTACTTGGACGAAGAAAATCAAGAAGTTTGACAAGTTGCTGTTGATATTCTTGAAACAAAGAATGAAATGATTTTATTATCTCCAGTTGCTTGAGTTGACTTGGATGATATAGATATTTCTTTTAATGAACAAGTTTTGACTATTTCTGGTTACAGAAAAAGACCAGATATTTTTTCTAGAGATATTTCAATAAAAAATAGTGAGTGTTTTTGGTGAGAATTTTCTAGGAATATAATTTTGCCAGAAAATTTAGATTTTGATAGTATTAACGCAAATCTTGATAATAATTTACTAGTCATAACTATACCAAAAATTACTTTTACAAGTAAACATATAAAGGTGCAAAAAATTTAAAAAATAATGAAAAATACGTCTTATGTTTAAGAAAAAAACTGTAAAAATAGGTGCAAATAAAATAGATAAAATAATTACTTGAGTTATTGTAGGAACAGCAGTGGCTTCTATGGTATGATTTTCAAAAACAAAAAAATGAAAAACTATTACAAGAAATGTTTATCAGAAATCATCAAATATTTTTAAAAAATCATGACATATTTTTAAAAAATCATATAGTTTTTTTTGAAAAGCTATGGTTTGAACTATTAATTTTTTTAAGAAAAAATAATGAATTATAAAATTTTATATTTATTTGCTATATTTTTTTTAGTTTTACCTATTTCATATTCATGTAATTATGAGTCAGAAATAACTCAGTGTAATTCCGAAATACAAAAAATAATGCCAAATAATGCTACAAATTATATTTATGAATGATCTTCTATGAGGGGATTTGATGATTTCGTTTGTTTACAAGCTCCTCCTGAAAAAAGAGTAGCTCAAATTGCAATGGATTTGAATTTTAGAGAAATTGATGAAGAAATGGATATTTATTTGGAAGAATTATCATCTCAAAAAGATAAATATTTTTGAGCATGAGAATTGAATTATTTTGATTGAGTTAATGATATTAGAGATAAGGCAAGAGAATTTAAAAATTCTTATTTAGAGGCTTGTGTAACTAGCTATGAAGAAACAATAGAATGTACAAATAATTTTGCTTATTCTAATCCTGATGAACAACAATCAGTTTCTATAGAATCTGCAATAGATTTTTTGGGAACTTGAGGAAGTTGCTGAAGGTTAGCGAATGTGAAAACAGATATTTTTATAGAAGTTGCGTATAATACTTTGTTATTAAACCAACAACAAGTACAATCTGATACTCAAAAACTTTACGAACAAGAAACCAGGACGAAATATAATAAAATTATTGATTTATTCATGATAAATTTGTGATACTTAGAAAGAATTTGGCAAAAAACTCCTAGTTTAACTAGAAATCCATTATGATAAAAAAACAAGAAAAATATAATTTTCTTGTTTTTTATTTGGCTCAACAATATGGACAAATTTTCATATCTTTTTTTATAGTTTTTTTACATGTTTCACATTTTTTTCTTGTTATTTTTCTTATAATTATCCAGAAAAATATTAAAAAAATTATTACAATTCATCAAAATAGAAAGAAATAAGGATTGATTCAAATATATTTCACTTTATAGTCAACTTCAAATTTTTCTGCTGAATTAAATTCTATATTTTCTCATTCATAGTTATAATATCATAGATTTATTAGCGCGCTAATTGTTTTTTGTTCTAATTTTTCATTAACTCTTTGCCATGGGAAAATTGGTCATAAATTAGAAATATTTTTGTTTGTATAATATTCTCAAGGTGTCCAATAGCTTATTGTTTTTTTTCATTCTTCATCATAATTTTCGTATGGAAAACCATTCCATTCACTTTTATATATTCTTTTTGTATTTGGTAATACGTTACCTCATTGGTCATTTATAGGTAGATAATCAACTATTTTTTCTCACGTTATCATTCAATTATCATCTTTTATTATTTCTTTTCATATTCATTTTATTTCATTTCAATCTTCATCTTTTAGAATAATTTTTCATTCCGGTTTAACATGAGTATTTCCTTCATTTTGAAAAGGGATATCTATTTCTATGTAAAAATTATCATCATTTTTTAGAGATCATGTTTTAAAAATAGTTTCTTCTGAGTTATTCTCTTCTTCTTGCTCAATATATTTGTTTTCTCCTTTAAATTTATTTATTATTGTACTTGCTATATTATTAAAGTACTCTGTATCAAAACATTTTCAGTCTGTATCACTACTTGTAAAATCAATAAATTTACAAATATCTTTTTTTCTGTTATTTTGAATTTCTCAATTTTGATCTAATAAAGTTATTTCTGAATTTTGTATATTAATAAGTGGTTCTCAAACAGACGTATTATCTATTATTTCTCAACTCACATTCAAGAGTATTAATACTCAATAATCTACTTTTATTTGTAAGTTACTTCATAAACTATTGTTACTTCATACTGTTTTGAAAAAAACTCATGCATAATGTCATCAAGGAGTTGCATTTTGAGGAATATTTATATCAAAAACTATTTCAACTTCTTGATTCGGTTCTATTATAAATCAAGGATTATCAATATTTATCCAACTTGCTAATCATTGATTTTGATTATCTAACTCATTTACTCTTACAAAGCTCGGATTTCAATATTGGTCTTTAGATTCAAAATCAGAAGCTCAAGTTTCAATCTTGTATGTAATATCGGACTTATTTATAAGTTTTGCAGTTTTTTGTATTGTTTCTCATGGATCTACTTGTATTTCGTATCTTATAGGGGAAACTACTAAATCTATATTAGCATTAGTAATATTTACATTTATCATAAATATTATAATACTAAATAATATAACTAATTTTTTCATTTTTTATTTAATTATTTTTATTCAGATAGATATTATAAAAAAAAACTTGAAAATCAAAAAAAAATACTATGTTTAGAATAGTATTTTTTGTGTTAGAAATTACCTGTGACTGTAAATGTTATTAAATCTTTGTAGTTTCATGCCATCATTTCTGCATCTACTTCTGTAGTTACAGTAAAATCTAAATCAGCATTAACTTCATCAAGTCTTTCAGGTTTGTTGGTTTCATAAATTAAATGTTCAGTAGTGTTATTGTTTACTTCTGTTTCTATTAAGTCACCAGTTGTTTCAAATCAAGATATTGTAGAATCAATAGCGTTTGCAACAGATTTAAAAGTATAGCTACTATTGTTTAGATCATTAATTATTATAGAAGGATCGCTTGCATTCACTAAACCTCCACTATTTGATCTAGCAGTTATTGTAACACCATTTGCAGCATTAGTCCCAACTTCGATTCCTATGTTTCATGTTGCAGGTACTCATGGAATCAAATTACCAAGGTTAATTTCTGAAGCTGAAATATTCATATTCAGAGTAGGTAAGACAGTTGCATTTACTTCAATTCAATTTACACTTCAAGTAGCAGTACCAGGAAAATTATCATCCCATACAACATTAGTTTCAAAAGAAGTATCTCATTCTACACCAGCAGTACCTATGTTAGTTGCTGCAAATGCGTTACCAAAATTTGTCATTGCAATAGCTGTAATTCAAGCAACAGCAAAAGCTTTTTTTATTTTTGTTTTTATCATAGTATGACATTAAAATATAATATAAATAAATTTTTTGTGAAATTTTACTTCAACTTTTCAATTGCGGTTGTATTCTATCATATGTATTTTCAAAATGTCAAAAAAAATACAGTTTTTTAATTAAAACTGTATTTTTTTTGTTTAATAATTAAACATTATTTTAAAATCTATAAGTCAAGAATATTTTCATGCCGCTACATTCTCGGGTATATTAGCTCAAAATTTTATAGTATAAATGTAAGTGTTTTTTTCTCAATTAGTATTTATATTTTTTGTATTAGATGTTATTAGTTGATTATTATTTATTTTTTTTATTGTATTTGTCATTGGTTCTCAATCATATCAAAATCAATTATCTCAATTCCAGTCTGTTATATCATATCCAGAATAACTTAGTTCTCAGTCTTTATTCATTTGTATATCAAATCCAGCTCAAACAGTTTGTACTACTAATAACAAATCTGAACTAAAATTATTTTTATTATTACTACTTATATTTCATATATTTATTTTTGAATCAGATATGATGAATTTTGGTTCATCTATATAAAATATCAAATCTTTTGAATTAGAGTTTCAAAAATTATCATCAATATTAAAATTAAATTTATATTTACCATATCCAAGTGGTGACAAATTGTATATTGATTGATTAGCTTCATTACTAAAATTAATTTGGTGATTATTTAATATATTTGTTCACCAATCGCTTCAATTCCATTTTGAAAGTGATGAATTTATTGTAGATAAATCTAATCAAGAGTTATCAAAATAATCTATTATAATTTGTTTGTCTCAATTTGGCAATAAATCATTATTTTTTATATTTTGGTACTCAATAGCTGGTGGAGTTTTGTCAATTATTGCAGTATAATGAATTATACCATTCCATATACGGGGAGAAAAATTGTTTTTAAATTCAAAACTATTTCATAATCATTCTCTGAAAATTATAAAATTATCTTGAGTAAATATGTTTCATTCAATAGTTCATTGTGTATATAAAATTCATTTTGTTCATACTTCAGTAACATAAAATGAATAATTTGTATTTTTATTTAGAGTTAGTGGATTTATTTCTACATATGTAGGATTTCATTCTCAAGCTCATGAAAATGGAAAATCTCATAAAAGAGTCCATCACGCAGAAGAATTTTCAAATCAACTATAACTTCACTGTTTATAATATACACGAAGAGTAGAACTTTGAGTATTAGTATTTATAGATAAAGCATCTATTATAAGATCATTATTTAATATCTCAATATCAAACATATTACCAGCTTGTCAATTTCATCAATTGAAAATAGTTTCTAATCAAGTGCTTACTCCTCATTGACAAGCTCAGTGAAATATACTATTTCAATCTAATCTACTAAATACTTCATTACCAGGTTCTTTCCATTCTAATTCTGCCATAGCTGTTCCAGAATTTTCATAATATTCCACTCTAATGTTATATATTTTTCATTTATCTAGATTTATGTTTCAAGTTGCTTCTGTTTGTGTCTGATTTAACCATTGGTCAATTACAATATTATTATTTATGTATAATCTTATTCAGTCATCTGATTTAGTACGAAAATTATATTCTCATGATTCATTTGCTTGAAATTTTCATTCCCATTTTGCTGTAAAATTATCATTTGGTAATTCTTCTGATGGGCTAAGTGTTCACCAGTCAAAATTTATTTCAAAATCTGCTCTTGAAAATTTCGAATTCATTATATCAAATGGATTTTCTGGCGTTCATTCATAATATTTTCAACAAAAACCTGGTATTCATGTTAAAGTTTCTATCGACCAATTATTGTCTAAATTTGTTCATTCACTACAAAATCATAGAGTGTAAGTTTCACCAGGATTAATTATTTTATTATTTGATAATGGAGTTATTGTGTGTGTTATAGAATTTTTAGAAAAATTTCATCAATAGTTTGAAGATAAATTTTGGTCTAATTCAAAATCTAATATCCATCAGTTAATTGTCTTATTTCAATTATTTACTAGTTCTATTTCTCTACAAAAACTTCAAGATGTGCTAGACTCATTAGTTATATTTACATTCAATCAATTATTTTCTAAATTGTATTCTTGTGGCATTAATGGTCATACATTTTTGTAATTTTTTGTTGTCAAATTTGATATGTATCAAACTTGGCTGTCAGCACATAATCAAAATGTATATTTTTTTCATACAGGAAATGTGTCTATATTTCAAGAAGACGATATTGAATATTCTCATCATCAAAGATTAGTAAAATTTCATCAATAATTACTAATTATATTTGCTCAATTTATATTAAATCATATTTCCCAGTCAGTAATATCTTGAGTTGAATTGTTTATTGCTTCAAAGTCATAACAAAATCAATTATTTCAATAATTTTCATTTATAATATTAAAATTAAGTGGACTTTCTATTTCTGGATTAGTAAAATCAATAGTTATTTTTACTCTATATATTTTTGCATCTCTTGTTCATCATTTTTCCTTATTGTATTTTATTAATACTCAAAAATTATCTGATTTTATTTCTGTATCGCTCCATGTTGTTCACCATAGATTATTTTCTGATCAATAAGTTGATATATTTTTTGTTATTTGAAAACTTGATTTTGCTAGATTATTTCAATATGGATCTTTACCATTTTTTGTTAATTGTATAACAGAATCAGTAATTCTATCGTTGCTTCAGTTCCATTCTATATCTACTTTTATTCAGTTAATAGTTGCTCATACTGGTATGTTAAACGATTTAAAATTAAATCATTTAACAATTAATGTATTAGAATTATCAGGATTGTTTGACATATTTACTTGGGCAAAGTTGTTTGTATCATTTCATACTACATTTGTAATATCAATCCAGTTTGAGTTTCATTCATTAATTGTTTCAGATATAGTAGGATAATTTGATACAATATCAGCGTAAGAATTATTTGCAGTTAACAAAAAGCTAAGTATAATGAATGATGTTATAAATATTAAATACTTTAATTTTTTCATAATAATTTTTTATTTTTTATTAGTTGGGATTATATATATTTTTTTTAATTTTCAATTAAATATAAAAATTGTAAAAAAATATTTTTTATTTATAATAAGCTACAAAAATAATATTTAAAATAATTTAGTGAGTATAGAAATATTAAAAAGATATTGAATTAGAGCCAAAAAATCACTTTGACAAAATTTTTTGGTTAATTCATATATAGTTCAGCAAATATCAAATATTTTGGAAATATCCTGAAAAAATATTGTAGAAGTTTGACCTTGATATTGAGCTTTGACAGAGGAGTTAATTCAAAAAAAACCAAAAACGCTAAATCTAGTTGAGCTAGATAACGATATGATTGATATTTTGAATAACAGAATTGAGAATAAAGATTTTGATATAAATTGAATTGATTTTTCAATTACTAATATCGATATTTTAAAATATGAACCAGAATTTAAAAATTATTTTGTTATTGCAAATATTCCGTACTATATAACGTCTCCTATTTTAAGACATTTTTTGTACGATATTGAAAATAAACCAGAGTCAATGGTTATTTTGATGCAAAAAGATGTGGGAGATAAAATACTTTGAAAAAATAAAAATAAATCTTCTGTAATCAGTCTCTTTGTACAAAAAAAATGTCATGTTTCAGAAAAAATATTTGTATGAAAAGAGAATTTTATCCCACCTCCAAAAATAGAATCTAGTGTTTTACTTTTTGAAACTCATAATGATTTTGAAAATATTTCAGATAATTTATTTTTGGAATTCATAAAAAAGTGATTTAGAGAACCAAGAAAAAAATTACTTAGAAATTTGATGAATTGATGATATGATAAAAAGTTAGTTTTAGATTGTTTTGAAGAATTATCAATAGAAAATTCTATCAGATGAGAAGACCTAAGTATCTCTACTTGGTGCGTATTATTTGAAAAAATTAACAATTAATTAACTATAAAAACTTGATGAATAATAATTTTTTTTTATAATCCTGTTTCCAGAGAGTGAATTTGTTAAAAAATAATATAAAAAAATAGAATTTATTCTTTCTTATTTATAAACTAATCTGATCCCAAATGGATAAAAAAGCTATAGTCCATATAATGACTAAGTCTAGGATGAAGAGTGATGTTTTTTCTTGTGATATTGATGCTATAGAAGAAGTTTCAGAAAAATACGGTGTAAAAAATGTAATTTTTTATAAGTGAGAACCGATCGAATACGCTGATTTGATTACAAAATTAGAAAAATTTGGTATTTTTGTTTATAATTACCAAAATAAAGAAGATCTAAAAAAACAAGTTTTAAAATTTTCAGAGGATTATGAAGTTATTTTTGTTACTACTGCAATAGAACTTTTGATAAATACTGTTAATGAAGTAAAAGAAGCGCTTTGAAGACCAATGTCAGAAAGACCTGATATTTTTAGAAATAAATTTTTACAAAGAGAATTAATTCAAGATCACAATCCTGATCTTTGAATAAAATTTATGAAATGAACTCCAGAAGCTCTTGAATTGGAAGAAATTGAAAAACATATTTGATATCCATTTATAATAAAGCCAATTGACTGAGTTCAAAGTTCATGAGTTGCAAAAATTAGAAATAAATCTGATTACAGCAAATATATAAAAGATTATCAAGATTTTCACGATAGATTAAAATCTAGATGAGTAGATAATAAAGACTTGATAGTTGAAGAATTTATTGATTGAACTCTTTATTCTATTGATTATTATGTAAATGAAAATTGAGAAACAACTATTTCAAAACCAGTTAAAGTTAGACTTTGAATAGATGTAAAAGTTAACGATTATTGTAACATTGCTAGAATTTCTTCTGAAAAAACTGAAGAAGAATTCAAATGAAAAAGATTGAAAACTTTTGTAAACTCTACAATTAAAGCAACTGGAATAAAAAATACTTTTGTTCACCACGAATTCAAAATTAATACAAAATGAGAATTAAAAACTATTGAATTAAACGGTAGAATAGGGGGATGAAGATTAGAACTATTAAAAAGAGCGTATGATTTCAATATGTATGAAATGATATGTAATCCAGAAATAAAAATCTGAAAACTAAAAGAAAGTAATATTGTTGTAAATATTTATGCTCATAAAAGATGAATGCTTAGAGCATATAATGAAGAATTATTAGAAAAAATAAGTCAGAGAAAATCAGTTTATCATATAGAAAAATACGACTGATTCTTATGAAAAGAAGTTTGATTAACAAAAGATTGATTTGTTAAAGTTTGAGCGATTAAGTTGTGACATAAAGATTATGAAGAGATATCAAAAGATTTCAAATATATAAAAAATAAATATAAAGAAATACTTCTTATTGATGAATTTGATGAAAATCATGAATTAAAAAAGAAAAATATTTTTTCAAAATTTAGAGATTACTTAAATAGATAAAAATAAACCAAAGTTTTTAAAACTTTGGTTTATTTTTTTATTAATGCTTTTTTTCTTAAGGGACTGAGATTATTTTTTGCTATTAATATATTTTTTTCAAACATTAAATTGTCCACTCTAGATCTTACTTCTATTATTGTTTCGCTTTTTTCTTGAGCAAAGATATTTTTTAGAACTAGACTTGTTATTCATTCTATATTTTTTATTTTTTTCTTAGAAATATTATTTATTATATTTTCTGATAAATCAATAATCGGGTATTTTGATTTTATAAATTTTTCTACATCTTGATTATTAATTTTTTGTTCTCAAGTAAGTCTATTTTTGATAGAAAAATAAATTATATCTGATAAAAACATTGGTTTTAATATTTTTATATTTTCTTCTTTTGAGATTTTTTTTAATTTTTCAATGTCTTCAAACCCTACTTTTCAAATAAATAAATCATAAAAATTTATTCATTTTTTACCATTTGTTAAAATATATTTATTTACCTCATTTGCGGCAAAAAACATTCATCTAGTATAAGTTGTATCTTTGTGTTGCACAAAATTTTTGTTACTTCTTTTTATCCTGTCAAATCTGTCTTTTGGTGTTAGATTATCTGGATCTATTTTTTCTAATAATTCTAAAAATTCAAAAAAATCTTTAGAATTCATAATTTCTCAAAAAAATATTTTTAAAAAATTACTATTAAATTGTAATTTTTTTGTATCAAAAATTATTTTTCATGATTTTTTATCTTTTTTAAAAATTTGATTTCAGTATTTTATCATATTCTCCATCAAAATAGCTACTCATTCATCTTTTTCAGTTGAACTTTTTCATCTAATCTTTCAAATTATTTTTTTAGAATTATGTTCTGAAATATTATGAGTTTCGTTTTCATGCGAATTCAAAAGCAAAAATCTTGGCAAAGTAAAAATATCAAATTTTTTAGTTGTAGGTATCTGAAAACCTCTTGGTCAGTCAGAAATACTTTTTGCAAAAGGATTTGTCTCAACGTTGAATTGCATTTTTGAAAATGCTTCTATAAAAAGGTTGAATCCTAGAATATAATCTTCTCTAGAAATAGTATATTTTTCTAGATTATTTAAAATATTTTTTGGTTTGTCTTGTTTTTTGTACTTGTAATTTTTGTAAGTAAATTTTTTTGCTTTAGCAATTATTTTTAATAATTTTAAGTATTCAGGGTTAGTTAGATTATTTTTATTTTTTTCTAGCGCTTCAATTATATAGTTAAGGCACATTTCTACTTCGGCTTTGTTTTTTCTTATTTCTCCTCAAAATAATTTTTTATCCAGTTTTTTTTGTTTTTTATTAATATTTTTTTCTTCTTTTTTTGTTAGAACTGTTTTGTTAGTTGCTTTTTCTAATTCAAAATCTAATCAATTTATTCAGTAGTTTATTAGATCAATTTTTTCTTCTAGAGAATTTTTTAATATTTTAAGTCTTTGTTGTTGAGATGGTTTAATTTTTTTTAAATTTTTTTTATAAAATTTTATTTCTTTTATAGAATTTATTATTTGATTTATTTTCTTCTCTAATTTTTTTTGTATTTTTTTACTTGTTTTTTCTAGATATTTTATTTTTTCTTCATCATTTTTATTCTCAAATAAATCTAAATCTAGTTCACCAAGGCTTATAAAAAGTGTCGTGTTGATATTAATTATTTTATTATTTATTTTTAGTTTGTTGTTTGTTTTTGGGTTGATTGTAGTATAAGAGTAGGTTACTTCAGCTATTTTCCACATTTCTTTTTGAAACCAATTTTTTTTATCAAAAACAAGAGAAGTTATATTTTTTATAACATCCCTTATTTTTCTGTCGTTTATTTCTTCGTAGCCCTTAACCATTCTAAAGCTAAAATTAACTAATTATTATTTCTTAATTTTAGCATATTTAATTATAGTGTCAAAAAATACGCTATTTTTGAATCATCTTTACTTTTTGTTTTTTATTTATAGAATATGTGCAAAATTAATTTTAATAAAATTTAGAAATTATATGCATTTAGAAAATATTAGAAATTTTTGTATTATAGCACATATTGATCATGGAAAATCTACTCTTGCTGATAGATTGCTTGAAATAACTTGAACAATTGACAAGAGATGAATGAAGCACGGTCAAATGCTTGATACAATGGATTTAGAGCAAGAAAGATGAATTACGATAAAATTGCAACCAGTTAGGATGAATTGGAAATGATATGAAATGAATATTATTGATACTCCAGGACACGTGGATTTTCAATACGAAGTTTCTAGAAGTTTGGCTTCTGTGGAATGAGCTTTATTGATAGTTGATGCAACTCAATGAATAGAAGCTCAAACTTTGAGTAATGTTTATATGGCTATTGAAAATGATCTTGATATCATTCCTATAATTAACAAAATAGACTTACCAGCATCTGATGTTGAAAAAGTAAGTGAAGAAATTATGAACTTGCTTGGTTGTGATAAATCTGAAATAATTCCAGTTTCTGCTAAAACATGAGAAAATGTAGAAACAATTCTTGATGAAGTAATAACTAGAATTAGTTGACCAAAAGTTTTTGAATGAACTTGAAATGTAGAAAAAGATGAACTAAAAGCGCTTGTTTTTGATAGTCAATATGATCCATATAGATGAGTTGTGAGTTATGTAAAAGTATTTAAGTGAGAAATAAAAAAATGAGATTCTCTGACTTTTTTGCATTCAAATAAAAAAATAGACGCACTAGATGTTTGATATTTTTCTCCAACTTATGTTAGTGAAAAAAAGATTGAAAACGGTTCAGTTTGATACGTTGTAACTGGTTTAAAGAATTTAGATAACGCAAAAGTTTGAGATACTTTGTGGAAACCAGAAAATAGAGAATGACCAAAAGATAAATCAGAAGATGCTGTTGCAATAGAGTGATTTAGCGAAGCAAAACCATTTATTTATGCTTGAATTTATCCAATGGATAGTGCTGAATATCCTCAGCTAAAAGATGCAATGGAAAAATTGCTTTTAAATGATTCAGCTCTGAGTATAGAATCAAGTGTTTCACAAGCTCTAGGGCATTGATATAGATGTGGATTTTTGTGACTTTTGCATTTAGATATTGTAAAAGAAAGACTTTTTAGGGAGTTTGATATGGACGTTATAATGACGTCACCTCAAGTTACTTACAAAATAAAAATGTATTGAGATAAAAGCTCTGAATATAACAGATTTGCTCCAGAAGTTTTTATTTGAGTTGATCAAAAAAAATATACTTATATTCATATTTCAAATCCAGAAGATTTGCCAGATAGAGAAAAATATTTAACAATTGAAGAACCAATCGCAAAAGTAGAAATAATTACTCCAAGTGATTTTGTTTGACCATTAATGCAATTATCTCAAGAAAGAAGATGAAAATTTTTAAATCAACAATTTATTGATACTTCTAGAGTAATGCTTGTTTATGAATTACCAATGAATGAGCTTATTTGAGATTTTTACGATGAAGTAAAATCTTTATCTAGTTGATATGCTTCTATGAATTATGAGTTTGTAAAGTTTAATGAAGATAATATGGTAAAACTAGATATTTTGATTGCTGATGAAAAAGTAGAAGCTCTTGCTTTTATTACTCATGCTGATCAAGCTAGTTATATCTGATGAAAACTTTGTGCAAAACTTAGAGAAACAATTCCAAGAGCACTTTTTTCTATAAAAATCCAAGCAGCAGTCTGATCAAAAGTAGTAGCTAGAGAAACTCTTAGTGCTATGAGAAAAGATGTAACTGCAAAACTTTATGGTTGAGATATTACTAGAAAGAAAAAACTTTTAGAAAAACAAAAAAAAGGTAAGAAAAAAATGAAACAATTCTGAAAAGTTAGTCTTCCAAGTGAAGCGTTTGTGAATTTGTTAAAAAAATAGTAGATTTCTACTATTTTTTTTGTATAATAAGTTAATATAAATTTATTATTATTAAAATCTTATGTTTGTTCAAATATTGAAAGAAATTTCAAAAAACAATGTTCATTTAATTAAACCACTAAAAAAATCTAATGTTATTCAAAATCCTATATTTTTTTGATATGGAAAAATTCCAAACTTAAGAGATTATAGGTATATTTATTTGTGAAAGTTATACAATCAAAAATTAAAGTTAGAAAAAATAAATAATAAAATCAAAAAAAATATTGATAATTTTTCTTCTGATGAATACAAAATACTTATTTGAGAAATAGATTTTATTTATAAAAAAATAGATTTTTTGAAAAATGTTTATGATTTTGAAGCAAATAAATTAGACCCAAAATACAAAATATCTTATCCAGGTCTGGATTATGATTATTATAATAGAGCTTTTTTTTGAGTAAGTAAAAATGATATTTGAAAAAATATTATAATAGAACCTGATAATCAAACTTACAACGAAATTTCAAAAAATGAATTAGTAGAATTATTAGAATATTCTAAAACGATAGTTCCTTGATTGAAATATAAATTTGGTTCTTATGCTTTTATGTCTCATTCTGCTTGAACCCTAGTTATTCCTACAAAAAAAACTTACACTAGTAGGGAATTGGTAACATTATTCTTTCACGAAATGACTCATTTTTTCAGAAGGTATAATAATATAAAAAATTATGGAACAACTCATGGTTTTTCTGATTATATGAAACTAGAAGAATGATTTGCTTTATATAATGAATATTATTATTGAAGAAAACTTTTGCCAGAAATAAAATATAATCCTTATTATGATGCTTGTTTTGAAGTACTATTAAATAAAAATCTTACAAGAACTCAAAAACAAGATAAAATATACAAGATTTTGAAAGTAAAATGATTTACAAGAGAAAAGTCTTTGCACTATTATTATCGTTTTTATCGTTTTAGCTCGTTTAAATCGGATCAATTTTTTTTAAAAGATTTGATTTATACAAAATGATATAAGAGAGTTAATGTTTTGCTAAAGCATCACAAAAATTATTATGATATTTTATTTTCTTGAAGAGTTTGACCAAGATTATTAAAAACTGATTTATGCATTACTCAATATAGTTTTGATACTAGAGATTTTTTTGATAAAATGCTTGTTAAAATAAAAGAAAAAGTATAGTTTTTTTTAAAATTATACTTTTTGTATTTTATGCTTTAAAAAAGCATAAAATAATTTTGACAAATGCTTGTTTTGCAATATAATCACGGTGCTTTTTTGTAAAAGTATTTTGTGGTGCCCGTAGTTTAGTTGGTTAGAACATCGGGTTGTGATTCCGAGGGTCGTGGGTTCAAGTCCCATCGGGCACCCCATTTTTATACAAAAAACAACCTCTGTTAAAAGTCTTTAAGTAGAAAGTTTTAAGTCCTAACTTGCTTTTTACTCCATAGATTTTTAGTTTGAAAATCTATTTTTTTTAAATTAAACTATCTGTTTTAGATAGTTATTATTTTATTATTTAACTTGCTTAACATATGGCAAAAAATGATTTAACTCTGTTTGAAGAGTTGTTCGCAGAATCTCCTGAAATTAAATACCCAAAACAAGGAGAAATTATATCTGGTACTATTGTAAAAATAGAAAAGAAAAATATTTTAGTAAATGTTAATAATCAATTTACTGGTTTAGTTGTTTCAAAAGAAGTAGGTAATACTATTGACTTGAATGATTTAGCAGCTGGACAATCAATTGATGTTATGGTTTTAGGTGACTCAGTAGAAAGAGGTTTATTAATCTTATCTCTAAAAAGAGCTAACCAAATCAAAAATTTATCTAATCTTACAAAATATAACGAAAACAGTGAAATTATTACTGTTAGACCAACTGAAGCTAATAAATGAGGTTTATTAGTAGATATTGATGGTTTAAAAGGTTTTATCCCTGTTTCTCAATTAACTCCAATTCATTATCCTAGAGTTGAATGAGCTGATCCTGAAAAAATTCTTGCTCACTTAGACGCTTTAGTTGGTGAACCATTTAAAGTTAGAGTTATAAATGTAGATGAAGCTGGTAAAAAAATTATCTTTTCTGAAAAAGCTGCAATAGAAGAAAACAGAGAAAAAGCTTTAACTAACCTAAAAGAAGGAGATGTTGTTGAAGGTACTGTTTCAGGTATATTATCATACGGTTTATTCGTTACTTTTGACGGATTAGAAGGTTTAGTTCACGTTTCTGAAATTGATTGGGGACACGTTACAGATCCTTCAAAATTTGCTAAAGTTTGAATGACAGTAAAAGTAAAAGTTATAGGACTTGAAAGTGAAAAAATTTCTTTATCTATAAAGAGATTAAAAGAAAATCCATGGGATGTTCTTGCAAAAAAATACAAATTAAATGATTCAATTACTGCTCCTATTTCAAGAATTTCAAAATTCGGTGCATTTATGGATTTAGAAGGTGGAATTCAATGATTAGTGCATTTATCTGAAATTTCTCACGGAGTAGTTAAAGATATTAGAGATCATGTTAAAGTTGGTGAAGAAGTTACTGCTAAAATTATTAACTTTGAACCAGAAAAGAAAAGAATTGGTTTATCTTTAAAAGCTTTACAAGAAGCGCCAAAAGATGCTGAAGTTAAAGAAGAAAAAGCTAAAGAAGCAAAAGAACCAAAAGCTGAAAAAGAAGTTAAAGAAGAAAAAACTGAAAAAACTTCAAAATAATAATTTTTAATAAGATGAATTTTTGGGAAGTGTAATCACACAAAAATTTCATTATTAAGGCCATCCTGTTTACTTATTTTAATAAGTGAATCTGCCTGTTTTATATATAATAATTAATAAAGGAAAATATGAGTAAAGCTGTTTTGAATAAAATGTTTGAGAATTTATTACATATCGGTAATAAATCTAACTACTGGAATCCAAAAATGAAATCATATATTTATGGTTCAGTAAATTGAGTTCATGTTATTGACTTAACTAAAACTGTTGTAAAATTAGAAGAAGTAAAATCTGAAATAAAAGAAATTCATGAATCAGGTAAAAAAATCTTATTTGTAGGTACAAAATTACAAGCAAGAGATTCTGTTAAGCAAGTAGCTTCTGACTCAGGACATTTTTATGTTGCTGAAAAATGGGTTCCAGGTTTATTAACAAACTTTAAAACAATCAAAAAAAGAATTTCTACTTACATTAAATTATCTAGTGATTTAGAAAATGGTGCTTTTGATATGTTAACAAAAAAAGAAAAAGCTGCCAAATTATTAGAACATGAAAAATTACAAAAAGCATATGCTTGAGTAAAAGAAATGAAAAAAATGCCAGATTATATTTTTGTTGTTGATGGTGTTTATGAGGATCAAGCTGTTAAAGAAGCTAACTCTTTAAAAATAAAATCATTTGCAATTTTAAATACTAACTGAGATGATACTTTGGTTGATAATTGTATTCCTGCTAATACAAATGCAGTTAAATCTATAGAATATGTTATGTCTGAAATATCTTCTTGTTTAACTGGAAGTACTCAAGCTAAAACTTCAAATGCTTCAAAAGTAAAAAAAGTTGATGATAAAAAAGTTAGTTGAGAAAAAAAAGTAACTAAAAAACCAACTGTTAAAAAAGTTTCTGAATAATATATTTGCAAAAAATTATATTGCTTTTTTATAGGAATAATTATTATATAATTATTCCTTATTCATTAAAAAATATAAAAATGGAAATTAAAGAAGGACAAAATGAGAGATTAAAAAATGCTCTATGTTATATACCTATGGTTGCTTTTGTTTTATTTTTTATAGAAGAAAATAAAACAAAAACTTTTGAAAAACACATGAGATATTGAATGGTATTTTTTATAGTATATTTTGTATTAACTATTTTAATGTCTTGGTTATTTATGGGGTTATTATTTCTTTTTTATATGGGAGTTAGTATCGTTTTTGGTTACAAAGCTTACATATGAGAAGATATTAAACTTGAGTTTTTGGATAATTTTTTTGAAAAAAACTTAAAAAAATAAATTTTATAATTTAATAAATAATTTATTATGGCAATTACAGCTGCTCAAATAAAAGAATTAAGAGAAATGACTGGTATCGGTATGATGGAATGTAAAAAAGCTCTTACTGAAACTGATGGTGATATGGAAAAAGCTATTGAAGAATTAAGAAAAAAAGGTTTAGCTAAAGCTGCAAAAAAAGCTGACAGAGACACTTTTGAGGGTGGTATAAAAATTGTTACTGAAGGTAATAAAGCTTATATCGTTTCTGTTTCTTGTGAAACAGATTTCTTAGCAAATTCTGACAAATTTAAAGCTATGCTTGATAAAGTTGTAGAATTTTTAAAAGAAAATGGTTCTGATTCAAAAGAAGCTGCTCAAGAATTCATTAATAGTAATTATGCTATGGAAATGGGTGAAAACTTACAAATTTCTAATTATGAAATTGTTGAAGGTGATGTTGTTTCTGAATATGTTCACTCTAACTGAAAATTAGCTGCATTAATCGTTGCTAAAGAAGGTACTGATGCAGAAAAAGCTAGACAAGTTGCTATGCATGTTACTGCAAGTAATCCAGAATTTTTATCTCCAGATGAAATTTCTGATGAAGCATTAGAAAAAGAAAAAGGAATTCAATTAGAAATCATGAAAAATGATCCAAAAATGGAAGGAAAACCAGACGATGTTTTATTAAAAATTATCGAAGGTAAAATGGGAAAATTCAAATCTGAAGTTTCTCTATTAGAACAACCTTTTGTTATGGATCCAAATGTAAAAGTTAAAACTTTCGTATGAGAAGGTAATATTATTGCTTTTCACAGATTTTCTATATAAAAAATGCTCTCTCAAAAAGAGAGCTTTATAGTCCTATAGTTCAACGGTTAGAATTCAGGACTCCAAATCCTGCGATCTAGGTTCGATTCCTAGTGGGACTGCCATAAAAAACAATAAAACAAAAACTTGCAATTTTTTCAAAAACTCTTTAAATAAACTCTAGTAAAATTTTCTACTAGAGTTTATTTTGTAAACTAAAAAAAATATAACAATAATATTTTAAAATATAAAAATTTGCCTATGCAACACAAAAAAGGTTTTACGCTAGTATAGCTAATAGTAGTAATTACTATTCTAGCAATACTATGAACAATAGCTTTTATTTCACTACAATGATTTAGTTGAGATTCAAGAGATAGTAAAAGAATAAGTGACTTGTGACAAATAAGGACATGATTGCAACTAGAACAAGCAAGAGAATGAGTACTATTATCACCAGATAATGGAATAAATATATGAAGTTGAACAACAAATTATTTAATACAATGATATTCATGAACATGAACATTAAATAATATAAGAGTGAGTAATAATGCAAAAGACCCATTAGATGATACTTTTTATACATATACAACAAACTCTAGTAAAACAAAATTTCAATTAATGGCGTTACTAGAGAATGATTTAATTTCTAATAATAATTTGGTACCAACAACATATGCGAATTATGAAAATAGATATCCGTATGTTATATGAGATTCTCTATGAGTATTAATGGAACCAGTGACAAATGTACCAGTACAAGAAAACTCTACAGAAGATATAGACTTATCAGATGGTAATGATTATACTGCAATCTTTAGAAGGAAAGAATGACCACAAACACTTTCATGATGAATAATAGAACAAAAAATAATAGAAAATGAAAATAATCAAAACTCAAGTAACTGAACAGATTGTTGATGAACAACGATTTATGAAGATGAAGTTATAACAGCAAAAATAAATTTAAATGAGGAATGTATTATAGAAGAAGAAGTTAATCAATGGAAATGAGACAATCTTTATACTAATGATTTTATTGATAATTATGTATCTAATTGAGTCTGGGCATTTGAGTGAAATAATCCTAATTGATATTGGTGTGATGATCAAGCTTTTAATTGTTGAGATTGGAATGATTGATATTGATGGGTTGAAAATGATGCTATGTATTTTTTGTGAAACGATAATAGTCAATCTTTTTATATTTATAACTTTAACTCTTGAAATCTTAGTTATAATACTGTATATTTTGACAATAATATATGACCAAGAAATGCTTTTGTTACATTTAATAATTTAGAAGACCTTAACATTATGATTGATACTAGTGTTGCTCTTTTAGATGAAAATTTTTATGATACAAAAAATGTTTATATTAAGTTTAATGATTATGTGTTGCCAACTTGATGAGAAAATTCAGATAATTTTGAATTATCACCTAATGGTATTACAATAACTTGTAACTGAGCTAATCCATGAGATTATTGAGAAGTAAATTGAATTACTTATACTGCATATGATTCATACTGACTATACAGTATACGTGAAAATCAATCTTTGTTAGAAACAGCTTGTACAAGTAATGTTACTAGTATGAATAGTCTGTTTATGTATGATAAATCATTTAATGGAAATATATTAAGTTGGGATACAAGCAATGTTGTTTATATGAGAAGAATGTTTTTTAGTACAGATTTGTTTAATAGAGATATAGGATGATGGGATACAAGTAATGTTACTAATATGGCAGAAATGTTTACTTATTCAGATTCATTTAATCAAGATTTAAGAAATTGGTGTGTTAGTAATATAAGTTCAAAACCTGACAGATTTGATACTTATTCAATATTTTCATCTTCATTACAACCACAGTGGTGAACTTGTCCAGATCAGAATTAGGAGTTACTTTATATTAATATTTATTATTATTCTTTATACTAAATGATCTTTATATCAATCTTTCTAGCTCATCAATATAAAAATCTAATTCACTAAAAAAATTTAAAAGTTCTAACTTAGACCTAGTGGAACCGCCATAAAGTAAAATTGATGTCTCTGATGAGACCAAACAGTTTAGTATTCTCTATACTAAGCTGTTTTTTGTTGTCAAAATTTAGTTCGACCAGCAGTATATTTAGTAATAAATTAAGTTGTTAATATAAATATATTAGATTATAAAAATTAAATGTTTTTTATTTTTTATTTGTAGCTTTATTAATTCTGGGTAATATGTTTAATATATATTTAATATCAAATTAATAAAATGAAATTTAATGAATTGTGACTTGTTTGACCTTTACAAAAAGCTTTAGAGAGAGAAGGTTTTGATACTCCAACAGAAATACAAGAAAAAGTTATACCTCTAGCTTTAAAATGAAAAGACATATTAGCATGTGCTCAAACATGAAGTGGTAAAACATTTGCTTTTGTACTACCAATATTACAAAGTCTTTATAATGAAAGAAAAGAGTTAGAAGAAGAATGAAAAATAAAAAGAAAGTTGCAGTGACTAATTATAGCTCCAACTAGAGAATTAGCTATTCAAATATGAGAAGCATTAAAACTATATTGTTCAAATGTTAATCTTAAAAGTACAACTATATATTGAGGTGTTAACGATTTTCATCAAATAAAAGCAATTGAAAAATGAATAGATATCTTGATAGCAACACCTTGAAGATTAGAAGATTTAATCAATCAATGAGTAGTTAAATTATCATATATTGATTATTTAGTTTTAGATGAAGCTGATAAAATGCTTAATATGTGATTTCTTCCAGACATAAAAAAAATAATGAAAAGAATTCCAGAAAAAAGACAAACATTGTTTTTTTCTGCAACAATGCCTACTGAAATAAGAGAGTTAGCTTCTAGTTTATTGCATTGTCAGGAAGAAGTTAGAGTTCATAAAGTAGCATCAACTACAGAAAATATAAACCAACAAGTTTATCATGTTAAATCAAGCCATAGAAGACATTTACTACAAAATATAGTAAAAAGAAAAGAATTTTATTCTATACTTGTTTTTGTAAGGACGAAAGATGATACAGAATATGTTTTAGATTATATAAAAACTGCTTGAATCAAAGCTGATAATATTCATAGAAACAGATCTCAAAACGCTAGACAAAGAGCTTTAAAAGCTTTAAAAGATTGAGAAATAAAAGTACTAGTAGCGACAGATATAGCTTCTAGATGATTGGATGTTAACTGATTGTCTTGTGTTATAAACTATAATATACCACTAGAACCAGAAGATTATGTTCATAGAATTTGAAGAACAGCTAGAGCTTGAAAAAAATGAGTAGCTATTACTTTTTGTATAGATCACGAAAAAGAATATTTAAAAAATGTAGAAAAAACTATCTGAAAAAAAATAACTGTAATTGATGATGATAGTTATAAAAAAGAAATTATTCCAAAATGAAAAATTCTTTGATATACTGATTTTAAAGAATGATTTAAGAAAAAACCAAAAACAAACCCAAACAAAAAAAGACACTATTCTAAGAAAAAATAAAAAAACATTTTTTTACAAAATGTTTTTTTATTTTTAAAACTCTTCTATTATATCAACTAATTTAATTATAAAATCTTGCATTATTTTATCTGTATCATCTATACTAAATTTTCATAAAGGATATTTTCTTGTTTTTTGTCATTTTTCAGTTGATAAAAACTCAGGATTAATATATCAAAACTTAACATCATTTATTTTATAATTAAAATTACAAACTATAAGTTTGTTTATCATTTTAGTTTTATCATTTATTTTTATCTTTACTGTATAATTTCAAAATTCAGTATACTCAACACTATATTTTGGAATTATTTCACTTCTAATAACTTCTTCAGAAGATTCTATAATTTTTTGTAGTTCTTGTTCAAAATTTCATGAGTACTTTTTCTTTGATTTTATTGATAATTCATGTATTTCTTCGTATGTTTTGACGTATGTTTTCATTGTTTTTTTTAATATTTATATTATTTTAATTGTATTAATTATTCTTTATTTATCAATAATAATTGTAAATTTTTATATAATTATCTTTTATATCTTTTTTTAGTATTCAAAAACTTTTAATCTAGCAATAATTTCGTGATACTTTTAAAAAAAGAATTTTTTATAATTTATTAATATATTATAAAAAAAAAGAACCTCTAATCTTAGAGGTTCTTTTTGTAAAAAGTCAGATTTTTACCATAAAGGCTTCAAAATTGTCTTTATCAACAACAAGTTTAAACGGTTTCCACGCAGATTTTGTCCTTAGAACTGCTTCAAAACCTATTTCGTTTCCAGATTCATCAATTTTTGTTTTATATGATGAAATTTCTACAATGTATTTTCTTGCCGTTTTAAAGTAAGGATTATCTATTTCATAAAACTTTACTTCTTTTTTAAAAAAGAAGATATTCGTTCTAGAATTAGAAAATCTTTTTATTTTATTTCTTAGTCTTTGATATAATCTGTTTTTATCTTCCTTTGATTTAGGTTCTAGATTTAATCTCGGATTATACATACAGACTTGACTTTTCACTAGTGTTCTCCTTTTTTCACTATTTTAAATCAACAGTTTATTCTGGAAAAATTATATTCATTATAAAATTTTCCTTTATAACTATTAGGTTATAGTTTTTTCTTGCAAGTTTAGATGTTAAATATGCCTCAAAACCAATTTCTTTATTATTTTCATCAATAATTAGTCGGAATCCATTTATATTAACTGTGAATTCAAAAGGTCCTTGGTTTTGAATTAGCGGTTTGGCGAAGAAAAATCTCACACCTATGTTTTTTTTTGGATCATTGGTAACAGACTTTCTTCTTATTCTTTGCTTTAGTTTGTTATATCGATCAGATTTTGCACTTTCGCTAAGGTTATTTTCGTCTATAAACTTTGGGTTTGCTAAAAAAACTCTATTTTTCATTTCAAAATCTCCTTTCCCATATCTGTTATTTAGAAATGTTTTTTTATTTTAAATTAAAAAAATAATAAGTCAAATTATAATAGTGTTTTTGGTTTGTTATTATTTTTATTTTTGGTTTTTAAAAATATTTCAAATCATAATACAGCAAAAATTAAAAATATTCATAAATTATTTATTTCAAATATATATATTAAAAATCATGCTATAATAAATGATAATATAACAAATCATCTTCTAATACTTAATTTACGATATCATAGAAAATTTTCAAGTACACGAATTGTCAATATAAAAATTCATAATCAAATTGCAATTAGTGATATTTGATGTTGAAAAAAATATAAATTGTATTCTCAAATAGCAAGACTAAAACCTAATCAAACAAGCATTATTGAAAAAATTATCAAAAAATGAAGATAATTATAAGCATGTATTTTTTTTATATCATAGTAAGTTTTTGCTTCATAAAATTCATCAAAATATTTTTTGTATATCCAATAAACTATAAAAAATAGTACAATTATTCATACAATATTAGAATAATTATTGAGATCAAACTCATAACTTCTTTTTACTATAACAATTATTAATTCTCAAATTGCAATTAAAGTTAATAAAGAGAAGCGTTCAAAATAATGTTTTGTATAAAGAGTTCATTGTTTTTTTCATTTTTTTTCTGCAACAATTGAAGTTAATAAATCACTAAATATTGCAAGTGACCAAATTATTGCTTGAATAAATAAGCTATCAAAAAATAAACTACTTAGCCAAATCCATATTCAAATGCTAAATCAAATAACATAATCTTTTGCTATACCTTTTATATCGGGTTGTTTTTTATAAGCTCTTATCCGGAGAATAAGCAATAAAAGTCTAGCTAATACAAAAAGTATTATAAATATTTCTGTTGTGTCTGATAATATTCATGGAATAGATACTCATATAAATCATAAAATTATTATCTTGAAAAATAATGTTTTTTTCTCAAATTCATCTAGCATTATCGATAATCTTTCGTGATAAACAGTGTATCATACCCAAATCCAATATATTCAAAGTAATATAATGGTATAAATATAAAAGTTTCCAAGAGAGTAATTTGTTACCAAAAATTCATTTAATTGAATAAATAATGCAACAAAGACTAAGTCAAAAAATGCTTCTATGGAATTATTTTTTAATCACTGATTAGACATTTTTTTAAAATTAATTTTTAAGTTTATTTTTATTATATTGTTTTTACTTAATTTTTAAAGTTTTACTATACTAAATATATTAATTTTATAATCATTTTATTTAAATTTGCTTTTTTTATTATTATAAATATACTCCCCATGTAAAAAATAGACTTCCTTTAAGGACTCAATATAATGGGATATAATTAATTTGGGTCAAATAGAGGTTATGGCGTAAAATTAATTATATTATATTGATTTTTTTAAAGAAGTTTTTCTCTTTTAACAGAAGAACTTGCTTTATATGCTTGTTCTTTTTTTATGTTTTAAAAATTAAGTTATTTCAAAAATGACAATACAAATAGATTCAGGTGATACTAGTACAAAAATTAAATTTTCAGACTTAGGTTTATCAGATAAAATGTTGAAAAAAATAGAGGAAAAAGGTTATACTTTTCCTAGTGCTGTTCAAGCATGAGTAATTCCATTACTTTTGAATTGAGAAAAAGATATTATTGGTCAAGCTCAAACTGGTACAGGTAAAACTGCTAGTTTTTGAATACCTATCTTAGAAAAATTAGATCCAAAATTAAAATGAATTCAAACAATGATTTTGGCTCCAACTAGAGAATTAGCGATACAAGTTGCTGATGAAATAAAATCATTTGCTGATAGTTCAGTAAAAATTCAATTATTATATGGAGGACAAAATATTAGAGATGAATTAATGGGTTTAAAAAGAGAACCACAAATAGTTGTTGGTACTCCTGGTAGAGTTATTGATCATTTAACTAAAAGAAAAACTCTAAAAATAGAAAATATTAAATATTTCGTTTTAGATGAAGCTGATGAAATGTTAAATATTGGTTTTAAAGAAGAAATCGAACAAATAATTGAATATACTCCAAAAGATAAAAAAGTTTTACTTTTTTCTGCTACAATGCCAAAAAGTATTAAAGATATCGTTAACAAATATATAAAAGATCATGATTTAGTTACTATTGAAAGAAATGAATTAACTAATTCAAATATTGAGCAAAAATGTTTTAAAGTTAGAGAACAAGACAAATTTGAAGCTCTTTGTAGAGTTATCGAAGTAGAATTTGATTTTTACGGTATTCTTTTTTGTAGAACAAAAGCAGATGTTGATGACGTTGCGGCAAGACTTATGCATAGAGGTTATAAAGTTGAGTGAATTCATGGAGATATCGATCAAAAAATGAGAGAGAAAACTCTTGCTAGATTCAAAAACGGAGCTATTAAAATATTAGTTGCTACTGATGTTGCTGCTAGATGAATTGATGTAAACAATTTGACTCACGTAGTTAATTACTCACTTCCAGATAATCCAGAAACTTATACTCATAGAATAGGTAGAACTGGTAGAGCAGGGAACAAATGAGAAGCTATTTCTTTTGTTTCTAGAAAAGATTCAAGAATGCTTTCTTGGGTAGAAAAAACAATCAAATCAAAAATAAAAGTTGAAACTCTTCCAGAAGTTTCTGAAGTTATTGAATTCAAGAAAAAAAGATTAATAGACAAAACTAGAGAATTATTAGTAAATACTGAAGAATTACATTATGTTGATTTGGCAAAAGATTTATTAGAATTAGGTGATGCTTCGTTAGTTTTAGCTGCTATATTAAAAGAATGATACGCTGCTGAATTTTCAACTACTCATTATAATGACTTAAAACAAGAAAATTTTACAAGTGATTCTAGAGATAATAGATCAAATAGAGCAAGCGCTTGAGTTGACGGTCAAACTAGACTATTTGTTGCAAAATGAA